>NZ_JBMDIJ010000076.1:0-29419 GCF_057808595.1 Pseudomonas sp. FG98
GGTGTTGTTCTTGCGGGCCTCATCGCTGGCAAGGCCAGCTCCCACAAGGACCGCGTCGAGCACAGAGACTGTGGCTGGCCGAGAAACCTGTGGGAGTCGGCGTTGCCGACGATGGAGCCATCCGCCCCACCATCGATCTTGCGTATCTGCGTTGTTCTTGCGGGCCTCATCGCTGGCAATGCCAGCTCCCACAGAGACCGCGCCGAGCACAGATACTCTGGCTGGCCCGCAGCTCCTACCGGATCCGCGCAGAGAGCTCTGGATCCGTCCTCTCCCCGAGAACCCACGCAATATCACCAGCCTGCCTGGTTAGCGAGTATCCACCACCATTACGGACAGGATTCTCGATCTCATAAGCCCGCCAGTCAGCCATCGCCGCCCCATCCAGCACCCGGGGCTTTCTCTCCAGCAGCCACGCGACGGCATTCAGGAACTGCCCATGGGAAAACACGGCAATCTCCCTGGCCGGATGTTCAGCGAGGCGATCCAGAAGCGCCTGGGCCCGCGCTACAAAATCGTGGAACGACTCCGCCCCAATGCCATCGCAATAGCCAGGGTCGGACCTCAGCCAATAGGCGTCGACCCAGTGCTTACGCTGGGCGACGGTAGTATCGACACAGCGTGACGGCTCAAGGTAGGTGAATTCCTCGATTGGCCAGACCTCGACCACTGCCGTGGGAAAGACTTGCGCCGTCGCAAGCGCGGTGGCCTGCGCTCTGGCAAAGGGTGATGCAACGATCAGATCCGGCGCCACGGCAAATGACCGGGCAACGCTGCGGGCCTGTTCCACGCCAAGCGGGGTCAGCGGGATGCTTGCGTGATCCCGGCTGGCCTGCCCGGCATTCGCGGCGCTCTGCCCGTGTCGAATGAGTCTTGCCTGTTTCATCTGCTAACGTCCTGTCCGATTCGAGCTGCCGGGCCATGGTTGACCGCCGACTACAAATACTTCAACCACCCAATATCCCGCCGCCGCGCCTTCAACCGGGCAAACCACCCCACCGGCCAGTACAACGCCAGCGCCAGCAACACCGCCGCGCCCCACACCTCCAGCACCGAATCAAAGCCGAAATACGCCCCCTGATTCATCCCCCACAGGGCCACCGCCAGCAGGTACAGCACCTTCAGCACATAAAGGTGCAGCAGATAGAAAAACATCGGCGCCGCACCGAACACCGCCAGCCAGCGCACCACGCGCCCGTCGTTGCGCCGCTCGAACGCCACCAGCAGCAACAGGCCAATGCCCAGGGTGAGCGCGAGGAACAGCAACGACGGCGGGTACTTGGTGATGTTGAAAAAGCCCATCAGCGTCTGCACCGTCGTCTCGCCCGTAGCCCAGGGCTTCTCGCCATAGCCATTGAGCAGACGCAGGACGAAGAACAACCCCAGCGCCCCACCCGCCGTACCGAGCAAGCGCCGAGCACGCAGCCCGGCATCACTGCCCCGGCCAAACCACGGCCCGATCCCGTAACCCAGGGCAATCACGCCGATCCACGGCAGCACCGGGTACGAGGTGCGCAGTCGCAAGCCTTCCGACACCTCGATCCAGCCCCGGTCATGCAGCACCGCCCAGGGCACATGGGCCCAGTGCTCCGCGGCGAAATGCAGCCCGTCCAGCAGGTTGTGCCCGGCCACCAGCAGCAGCCCGAGGCCGATCAGCAGCGCCCGTGGCAACCAGAGCAAACCACTCAACGCCAGCATGCTCAGGCCGATGGCCCAGATCACCTGGAGATAAATGACGCTCGGCGGCAACTGGAAGGTCCAGGCGAAGTTGACCAGGGTGAATTCCAGCACCACCAGGAACAGCCCGCGCTTGAACAGAAACGCCGAGACTGCCGCCCTGCCCTGGTATTTCTCGCCATAGAGAAACGCCGACAGGCCGGTGAGCAGGATGAACACCGGCGCGCACAGGTGCGCCAGGGTCCGGCTGAAGAACAGCGCAGGATCGGTGTGCGCCACATCCATCGGGTCGCTGACCTGCATGTGCAGGTAGAACGTCTCGCGAACGTGATCGAGCAACATGAAGAGGATCACCAGCCCGCGCAGGGCGTCGATGGAGTGGAGTCGGGTGGACAGCGTGGGGGACATGGGGCGGGGCGTTCTCTTTAATGCAATGTAATAGTGTTGCAGATGATGGCACGAGGCCCGGCTGAATGTCACTTTGCCAATCCACCGATCGCCGCTACATTGAGCGGCCGTCTGACTCCTCTCCTACGCCGAGCCCCCCATGCTGATCGCCGCCTCCATCTTCCTCCTCACCCTGGTCCTGGTGATCTGGCAACCCCGCGGCCTGAGCATCGGCTGGAGCGCCAGCGGCGGCGCGGTGCTGGCCCTGCTCGCCGGGGTGGTGCATCCGGGGGATATTCCGGCGGTGTGGGCCATCGTGTGGAACGCCACAGCCACCTTCATCGCCCTGATCATCATCAGCCTGCTGCTCGACGAGGCCGGCTTCTTCGAGTGGGCGGCGCTGCATATGGCGCGCTGGAGCAAGGGCCAGGGCAATCGCCTGTTCGTGTTGATGGTGCTGCTCGGCGCGGCGGTGTCGGCGCTGTTCGCCAACGATGGTGCGGCGCTGATCCTCACCCCCATCGTCGTCGCCATGCTCCAGGCGCTGCGCTTTTCCCCGGCGGCGACCCTGGCCTTCGTCATGGCCGCCGGGTTTATCGCCGACACCGCCAGCCTGCCGCTGGTGGTGTCGAACCTGGTGAATATCGTCTCGGCAGACTTCTTCGGCATCGGCTTCGGCGAGTACGCCTCGGTGATGTGGCCGGTGAACCTGGCGAGCATCGCCGCCACCCTCGGCGTGCTCTGGTGGTTCTTCCGCAAGGACATCCCGGCACGCTTCGAGCCGACCCTGCAGGCACCCCGGGATGCGATCCGCGATCCACACACCTTCTATGCCGGCTGGCTGGTGCTGGTGTTCCTGTTGCTGGCGCTGTTCGCCCTGGAGCCGCTGGGCATTCCGGTGAGCCTGGTGTCGGGGCTGTGCGCGCTGGTCCTGCTGCTGGTGGCCGGGCGCGGCAAGGTGATTTCCACGCGCAAGGTCATGCGCCATGCGCCCTGGCATATCGTGGTGTTTTCCCTGGGGATGTACCTGGTGGTCTACGGCCTGCGCAACGCCGGGCTGACCCAGCAGCTCAGCAGCCTGCTCGACCTGCTCGCCAGCCAGGGCCTGTGGGCCGCGACCCTCGGCACCGGGCTGCTGGCGGCGCTGCTGTCGTCGGTGATGAACAACCTGCCCAGCGTGCTGGTCGGCGCCCTGTCGATCCACGGCGCCGAGGCTGGCGGGGTGATTCGCGAGGCGATGATCTACGCCAACGTGATCGGCTGCGACCTGGGCCCGAAGATCACCCCGATCGGCAGCCTGGCCACCCTGCTCTGGCTGCATGTGCTGGCCGGGCGCAATATCCGCATCACCTGGGGCTACTACTTCAAGGTCGGCAGCCTGCTGACGATTCCGGTACTGCTGGTCACGCTGTCCGCGCTGGCATTGCGCTTGAGCCTGCCAGGCTGAGCCCGGCAAGTATCGCCAGCCAGATCACCGCCGTGCCGTAGTTGAGGCGCTGGTACAGGCCAAAGCCATGACCGGCCTCCAGCGCCTGGCCCATCAGGCCGACGGTGACCAGCGCCAGCACCGTGCACAACGCCGAGAACCAGGCGAAACCACGACTATCGAGCAGGCGTTTGCCGAGAACAATCCACAGTGCACTGGCCAGCGTCAGCGACAGGAACATCACTAGCCCGGACAGGTTGTGCATCTGCTGGGAGAACGACGGCTGCACCGGAGCGCAGCCCTGGTCGCAGGAAAACACCCCGGTGCCGAAGCTGCCCAGGCCATGCACCAGAACCAGCAGCGCGCTCAACCGCGCCAGGCGGGAGTCGGAGAAACGCCGCCACAGACCAAGTGCCACCAGCACGAACAAAACACCCAACGGGAAATTGTTGATCCACGGGGAGAAGGCATGGGTCACCGCGCCCTGCTCGCCCAGCCGGCTCATGGCGAAATCCAGGTGGCTGTAGCCGGGATAGTGGCTGGCGGTCAGGACCACCCCACAGACCAGCCACAGCGGAATCACCCCGCCCGCCCCCAGCAATACCTGGTCGATCGTCTTCATGTCGCGGCACACTCCGTTGTTGTTCGAAGCGCCGATGCTAGGGATCTCTTGCGTCCAATCGTTACCGATTTTTTTGCAAGCCAGCTTGCCCATGCGTCATCCTGTCGCCCCTCGCGCTCCAAGGATGGCTGTACGTGACCCGCCGCTTGCCCAGCACCACCGCCCTGCTCGCCCTCGAAGCCGCCGCCCGGCACCAGAGCTTCGCCCGCGCCGCCCAGGAGCTGTCCGTCACTGAAGGCGCCATCAGCCGGCAGATCGCCAAACTGGAAAGCCAGCTCGGCGTGCGCCTGTTCCAGCGCAGCGGCAACCGTGTCGAACTCAGCGAACCCGGCGCCCGCTACGCCGCCGACATGCGCGAAGCCCTCGACCTGATCGAGCGCAAGACCCGCCAGTTGCAAGCCGACAGCCGCCCCGACACGGCCCTGGAAATCGGCGTGATTCCGACTCTCGCCAGCCGCTGGCTGATACCCCGCATGGCGCGTTTTCATCAGCGTTATCCACAGGTGCGGATCAATCTGCGTGAGCGCACCGAGCCCTTCGACCTGGCGGCCAGCGGCTTGCATGCGGCAATCAATGTCGAGCACCCGGCCTGGAGCGGTTTGCCGGTACAACCACTGTTCCAGGCCCCGCTGCTCGCCGTGTGCCATCCCGACCTGGCCGCGCGTGCGCCGGGCGAGATGCCACTGCTGCACAAGTACGACAACGGCGAGCAGTGGAGCGACTACGCACGGCATAGCGCTATCGACCTGCCCCAGGCGCAAAGCGGACCACGTTACGACCGGTTTTCCCTGCTGATCGATGCAGCGCGCAGCGGCATGGGCATGGCCCTGGTGCCGCGCCTGTATGTAGAAGAGGACCTCGACCAGGGCCGCTTGAACGCACCCTGGCCGCAGGTCGGGCAGTTGAGCGAGCGCTATGTGCTGGTCGAGCCCCTCGCTGGGCAAAATCCGGCGCTGGACCTTTTCAGACACTGGTTGCTGGAACAAAGCGCGGAGCAACCCGACAGCCATTGATCTGTCGCGCCATTGATTCCCGCGCTTTTCCGCTCGCGGCGATATACAACCACAAGGCAAATCGCCATTATCGCCGAACAATCACAGGCACCAACGCGTGCACAGGAGAAGTCGATGGTCAGGGCGCGATTCAAGCAGGCAAAAGGTGCGACACGATGAATGAGCGTCTGTTGACCAGCCTGCGTCTTGGCGCTGTGGCAATGGCCGCCGCCACCCTTCCCGGCTGTGTGGCCCAGGTCGCCCACGCCGTGTTTTCCCCTGTGCTGGATGCCGCCGCCGACGCCGCCCTGACGCCCGAAAGCGTCGGCATCAGCCCGGCCAACTGGCGCGGCCGGACCTGCGAGCAACTGCAACTGAACTACGCGCAGACCGCCGACTCCCGGCAGCGCTTTGCCGCAGACGGCGACAGCACCATGGTCAAGACCATGGGCTGGCAACTGGATGCGATCAACCAGGTGCGCGGTGAACAGGGCTGCCTGAACGGCACCGCCAGCGTGGCCGCCTCGGGCCAGGCGGCGAACCTCGCGCCACGTCCCACCGCCCCGGTTGCCGCTGCCCCGGTGCAATCCAGCCAATCCAGCCAATCCAGCCAATCCGCCAGCACGACGGTCCAGCGCCTGGGCATGACCCTGCAACGTCCAAGCGCGGAAATGGTCAAGGCCCTGGGCCTGACCAGCAGCGGCGGAGCCTGGGTGGTCAGCGTCACCCCGGACAGCCCGGCGGCCAAGGCCGGATTGAAACCGCTGGATGTGATCCTCGATGTGTCCGGCCAGCAGGTGCAGGCGCCAGACGATGTCGAGGCCATCGCCGGCCGCCTGCGCGCTGGCTATCGCGCAGCACTGGGCATCTGGCGCGAGCGCGGGGCGAAGGAACTGACGCTCGAAGTACCCGCTGCGACGACAGTCACGCCGGTAGCCGTGGCAGCACCCGTGCCTGCGCCCCCGGCAGCCGAGCAGGGCGGTACGTTCTGCCATGCCTACGTGTATGTGGTGAACCAGCCGGGGGGCGTGCAATCGGAACTGTTCCAGAGCCCGGCCAGCGAATTGAACGCCGCGACGATGATCAGTTCGCTGTCCGCATTCGTCAGCAAGGTGCGCCAGCTTCACCCGAATGACTGGCGCCCCTTCACCTTCGCGGAAACCCAGTGCTCGCCGGCTGCGGGGTATTGCTTCGGCAACGGCGAGAACCCGTTGTTCGGCGGCAAGCAGATGGCCGGCCAGTTCTGCTACACCAACCGCGAGCAGGCCCAGCGGCATTACGACGAGTTCAACACGGTCAAGCCGGTGTACCAGACCGTGCGCCTGCAACCCTGAACAAGCGCCGAACACACCGATTGAATCCACTCGCGTACTCATGAACAGGCAGCGCTACACAAGACCTTTAGCAGCGTAGAAGCCGCTTGGAAGATCGATCACAAACTCGCGATCCGGGGCGTCCTCGAAAATATCCTGGTAGTTCGGCATGTCGAAATGCACATTGGAGAAAGCACCGGCCAGATGCATGCTGCCTTCCCCATCGACATCATGATTGACTTCGAGGAACCCGGAAGCAGGTTGCTGCCACACAAAATAGACCTCCCCGGTGATAGCTCTATAAGCCAGACCGTGGGCCATCCAGGGGCGCTGCCAATTATCGAGAGGTTCGGACAAGTCATACACTGCACCGCTGTGCCGATCGAAAACAGTGAAGCTGATCCGTTCGGCCCATCCATTGAAAATAGCGTTCGGACGCATGACTTCCGCCGCGAGAAGCCACGCCGGAATAGGGCCATTCTCGTCTCCAAAATCGTGGGAACGCTGCTTCTCCAGGGACTCGGCGTTGAACGTACGCGACACACCGTCGAGCAGGAAACTGGTCTCGAAAATGTCGCCATCAGGCAACTTCTCCTTTCCGGTGAGTTCCCCATCGAGCGCACGGCGCAGCCCTGGCTCATTCTTCAGATCGATCCTGAGGACATGTGCCCCTTTCACTTGCTTGTGTTCAATCACGCTTTGTGGGTGCACGCCTGATAAACGCGCAAGAATGTTGATATCCATGGTGTAGCCTCCGAAACATGCTGCAATTGACTGACGCTTCGTTCCCACTGGGCTCGAAGAAGAACGCACGTGACAGCTTCACGCTCGCTCCTTATCGGTGAAGTCACCGAAATGCACCCGGCCAGTCTATTGTCCGCACCGTTTCTCGACACCTGACAGAAATATCAGGTACCCCGGCACAGTGTTGTACGCGGGGACTCTGGATAGCTAGGAAAGACTGGTACCGACTGCTAGCCTGCGTCGGCGCAATCGCCCTCTGTCAAAGGAATGAACATGGATATTCTGCTGTCAGCCTATGCCCTGTGTGTCGTGGTCCTGTTCCTGAAGATGCTCGCCATCTCCTGCTATCAGGGCTATTACCGGATCAGCCGCAAGACCTTCCAGAACGCCGAGGACGCCCGCTTCGTCGGGCGCCAGGCGAGTGCCGAGGAGTTGCCGCAAGTGGTGCGCGCGGCCAAGGCCTGGGGCAACGATCTGGAGAACATCCCGCTGTTCTTCGTCCTCGGTGGCCTGTGCGTGGCACTGGACACCGCCACGAGCGCCAGCCTCGCGCTGTTCTGCGTGTTCACCGGCGCTCGGATCGTTCATACCCTGTGCTACCTGAATCAGTGGCAGCCCTGGCGTACCCTCGCTTACGCCATCGCCCTTGGCGCGCTGCTGGGCATGGCGGGGATGATCGCGATCAAGGCGCTGTAGGACTTGCCAGTAACCTGCCATCAAGGCTAGTGTCAGGCCCATGACTCTGCTGCGCAGCACCTCGACCACCACCACGACCACCGCCAAGGGCGGGGGACGCGGGTGTCGCTGAGCTGCTGAAAGCCAGACCCCGAAAGGCCCCGCCAGCGATGGACGGGGCCTTTTTTCTGATCCCGTGTCGCTGGCTTATCTCAAGGAGCGACACCCATGCATGCACTCTTGATTCTCGATCTGCAGGTCGGCCTGTTTCATGGCCCGGACAAACCGTGGCGCGGCGCTGAACTGCTGGACGCGGTAAACACCCTGCTGGACAAGGCCCACGCCGCTGGCGCGCCGGTGTTCCTCGCCCGCCATGTCGGCCCGCCAGGCTCGCCACTGGCGCCGGACAGTGCGCTGACGCAACTGATCCCCGAGCTGAGGCTGGACGGTAGCGAGACGGTGTTCGAGAAGCAGCGGCCCAGTGCGTTTGTCGGCACCGGCTTGCTGGAGCGGTTGAAGGCGGCTGGCGTCAGTGGCCTGGTGATCTGCGGGATGAAGACCCAGTACTGCGTCGACAGCACCTGCCGTGCTGCGCGGGATCTGGGGCTGGAGGCGGTGCTGGTCGAGGACGGCCATAGCTGTTCCGACACGCCAGTGCTGAGCGCCGAGGCGATTGTCGGCCATCACAATGCGACGTTGGCCGGGCCATTCTGCCGGCTGGTGACGGCGCAGGAGTGGCAGTTCTGATCGGTTATCGGCTCAGGGCTGCGGGCCGATGCTGATGGCCTCATCGCTGGCAACGCCAGCTCCCACAGGGTTATGCGGTGTGCACAATCCCTGTGGGAGCCGGCGTTGCCGGCGATGAGGCCATTAGTGCCAATAGAGGCCGGAAGTTACAGCCCCTCTTCCAGCGCCAGCAGATCAGCCAGCGGCTGCGGCCGGCGAATCAGCTTGATCTCGGCACCATCGAGCAGCACTTCGGCCAACAGCGGACGGCTGTTGTAGTTGGACGACATCGACGCGCCATAGGCACCGGTGTCGTGCATCACCAGCAGATCACCGACCTGAGGTTGTGGCAGCAGGCGCGGGACCAGGCCCTGGTCGTCCTGGGTGAAGACGTCGCCGGACTCGCACAGCGGGCCACCGACCACGCATTCCACCTGGGCACGATCCTCGGCACCGAGCACGCTCATATGGTGATAGGCACCGTACATGGCCGGGCGCATCAGGTCGTTGAAGCCGGCATCGACCAGCACGAACTGACGGCTACCAGCGCGCTTGACCGCACGCACCTCGGTGACCAGGCGACCCGACTCGGCCACCAGGAAACGCCCCGGTTCGATCTCCATGCGCACCGGATGGGCGAGGAAGGCTTCGACCTGGTCCTTGGCTTTCTGCCAGGTGCTGGCGTAGCGCTCGACATCCACCGCCACATCACCCTCGCGGTACGGCGTGGACAGGCCACCACCGATGGAGAACGCCTCGATATCGTGGTCCAGCGCCTGGATGGTGGCGACCATGGCGCCACCGACCTGGGCCAGGTGGTCGTAGTCGACGCCAGAACCGATATGCATATGGATGCCCACCAGGTGCAGGCCGTACTGGCGGATCACCGCGATGGCATCGCCGATCTCCTCATGCCAGATCCCGTGCTTGCTGTTTTCGCCGCCGGTGTTGGTCTTGCGGCTGTGGCCGTAGCCGAAACCGGGGTTGATGCGCAGCCAGACGCGATGGCCCGGCGAGTGCTCACCCAGTTGGCGGAGCATGTCGATGGAGCCGCAGTTGACTTCGACCTTGAGTTCCACCACCCGGCGCAGGGTCGGCTTGTCCAGCAGGTCGCAGGTCAGGACCACGCCGGCGGGATCGCCTTCCGGGCTGTAGCCGGCCAGCAGCGCACGCTCCAGTTCGCCAAGGGAGACGGCATCGACGCGCACGCCATGCTCGCGCATCAGGCGCAGGATATGCAGGTTGGAACTGGCCTTCTGGGCGAAACGCACCACATCGAAACAGGCCAGGCGCTGGATGCGCTCGCGGATGACCGCGGCGTCGTAGGTCCAGAACGGGGTGGGGAACTGCTGCGCAGCGGCGGCCAGGGCGGTGGTTGCGGTCATGACGAGATCCGGGAAGGTGGGAAAGAACGCCATGATGCCGAAAGGCGACCATTCAGAAAAATATCTATTCTTTGTCAGGCCATTCAGTTTTGATATGCAACTTTTGCCCGACAGGTGTTTCCAGCATGAGTCTCTCCGTCCGCCATATCGAAGTGTTCCGCGCCATCATGCTGGCCGGTAGCGTCACCGGCGCGGCGCGCCTGCTGTTTACCTCGCAGCCGACCCTGAGCCGCGAGCTGGCAAGGCTGGAAAGCCTCAGCGGGCTGACCCTGTTCGATCGCCAGGGCGGCCGCCTGCTGCCCACTGCCCAGGCGCTGATGCTGCTGGAGGAAGTGGAACGTTCCTATGTCGGGCTGGAGCGGATCAACAGCCTGGTGGAGTCGATCCGCCGCTTCGAGCACGGCCAGCTCGACCTGACCTGCCTGCCGCTGTTTTCCCAGACCCTGCTGCCGCGGGTGTGCAAGCAGTTCCAGCGCGAACACGGCGGTATCGGCCTGTGCATCAGTGCCCAGGAGTCGCCGCTGCTGGATGAATCCCTCAGCGCCCAACGCCATGACCTGGGCCTGACCGAAGGTGAACAGGTGCCCCGGGGTACCCGTGGCGAGCTGCTGTTCAGTGCCGACATGCTCTGCGTGCTGCCGGACGGGCATCCCTTGCTGGCCCGGGAACGGCTGGCGGTGGCGGATTTCCAGGGCGTCGCCTTCATCAACCTGGCGGGTCGCGATATCTATCGCCAGCGTCTCGACGAGCAGTTCCGCAGCGCCGGAGTCGAGCGCCATACGGTGGTCGAAACCACCAATGCGGCGTCGGTGTGCGCCATGGTTCGCGAGGGGCTGGGGGTGGCGATCATCAATCCGCTGAGTGCGCTGAACGAGGCCGGGCGCGGCTTGCAGGTCAGGCGGCTGGAGGTGTCGATTCCCTATCGGGTGATGCTGATCCGGCCGGAGTTTCGGCCGTCGTCGGGGTTCGTCGAGGCGTTTTGTGAGGCGTTGAAGGCCGAGGCTGGGGGATTGATGGAGCGGCTGAAAGATCTTCGTTGACCGGATTGGGGCCGCTATGCGGCCCTTCGCGAGCAAGCTCGCTCCCACAGTGTGGTGGTGCATGTGGAAGCGAACTTGCTCGCGAAGGACCGCAAAGCGGTCCCAACCGAGTCAACACTGACCATCTGGTAACTAATCCATTAAGCAGCCCTGCACCAACCAAAAAACGACATAGAACATGAATTAGATATAGTACAAATACCATACAAAGCAGGTATTACTTCCATAACTTATCAGGCCTGTTATATAAACTCCCCGGAGCCATCTGCGCCGCTTCCTCCCGACAAGGACGCGGCAACCATCAAGAGCTAACAATCAGCCGCCGGGTGCCACACATGTCGATTCTTCTTCTCGCCGCCAGTCCTCCGTCCGCGCGTCCGTCCTGGGTGCACCGCGTTTTCCGAACACCCCGCTAGCCAGACCTCATCCGCCAGTTTTCGGTGACGGGCCCGCGCCCGCCGCCCCGGCTTTCTGCACCCCGAAAAAAAGCGCCAGACAAAAAAACCACAAGAAAAACCAAGGAGCCCCACCCCATGAGCAGCAATGACCTGTCCCACTCGCAACACTGCGCGCGGATCCGCGCCAACCCGAAATTCCAGCAACTGGTGCGCAACCGCTCGCGCCTGTCCTGGTCCCTCAGCGCCGCCGTGCTGGGCGCCTATTACCTGTTCATGGCGGTGGTGGCGTTCCAGCCACATTGGCTGCATGCACCACTGGCCGAAGGCCGCCAGCTGACCCTGGGAATTCCCGTGGCGGCGGGGTTGATCGTGCTGTCCTGGCTGCTCACCGGCTGGTACGTGCGCAGCGCCAACACGCGCTTCGACGCCATGAGCGCCGACCTGCTGGAGGAGCTGAAATGAGCCGCCGCCTGCTCTGCCTCGGCACCCTGCTGCTGGCCCCGGCACTGGCCCTCGCCGCGCCGATCGTGGCCGAGAAGCAACCGGTCAACCTGCACGCCATCGGCATGTTCTTCGTATTCGTCCTCGGCACCCTGGCGATCACCTGGTGGGCCGCCCGGCAAACCCGTTCGACCTCGGACTTCTACACCGCCGGCGGCGGCATCAGCGGCTTCCAGAACGGCCTGGCGATCGCCGGTGACTACATGTCCGCGGCGACCCTGCTGGGCCTGTCCAGCCTGGTCTTCGCCAAGGGCTACGACGGCTTCATCTATACCGTGGCGTTCTTCGTCGGCTGGCCGCTGATCACCTTCCTGATGGCCGAACGGTTGCGCAATCTAGGGCGCTTCACCTTTGCCGACATCGTCTCCTACCGCCTCGACCAGACCCGGATCCGCACCTTCGCCGCCTTCGGTTCGCTGACCGTGGTGTGCTGCTACCTGGTGGTGCAGATGGTCGGCGCCGGGCAGTTGATCAAGCTGCTGTTCGGCCTCGACTACCGCACCGCAGTGATGGTGGTCGGCGTGCTGATGCTGGTCTACGTGATCTTCGGCGGCATGATCGCCACCACCTGGGTGCAGATCATCAAGGCCGTGCTGCTGCTCGCCGGCGGCAGCACCCTGGCCCTGCTGGCCATGGCCGAATTCGGCTTCAGCTTCGAAACCCTCGCCGCCCGCGCGGTGCAGGCCCATGCCAGTGGCTGGAACATCATGGGCCCCGGCTCGATGCTGGCCGATCCGGTCAACGCTGCCTCGCTGTCCCTCGGCCTGGTCTTCGGCATCGCCGGGCTGCCGCACATCCTGATGCGTTTCTTCACCGTGCCGAACGCCAAGGAAGCGCGCAAATCGGTGTTCTACGCCACCGGTTTCATCGGTTTCTTCTTCCTGGTGGTGATGGTCCTCGGCTACGCCGCCATCGTCATCGTCGGCAGCGATCCGCAGTTCTTCGTTGGCGGTGATGTGAAGGCCGCGCTGATCGGCGGCGGCAACATGGTCGCCATGCACCTGGCCAAGGCGGTGGGCGGCAACCTGTTCCTCGGCTTCCTCTCGGCAGTAGCCTTCGCCACCATCCTCGCGGTGGTTTCCGGCCTGGCCCTGGCCGGGGCCTCGGCGATTTCCCATGACCTGTACGCCACCGTGCTGAAGAAAGGCACGGCCAGCGAGCAGGAGGAAATGCGCGTGACCCGCTTCGCCACCATCGGCCTCGGTTTGATCGCGATCTGCCTGGGCTTCCTGTTCGAACAGCAGAACATCGCCTTCCTGGTCGGCCTGACCTTCGGTATCGCCGCCTCGACCAACTTCCCGGTGCTGATCATGGCCATGTACTGGAAAGGCCTGACCACCCGTGGCGCCCTGGCTGGCGGTTTCGCCGGGCTGGTCAGCGCCCTGGTGCTGGTGATCCTGTCGCCGGCGGTGTGGGTCGCGGTACTGGGCAATGCCAAGGCGATCTACCCCTACGACCACCCGGCGCTGTTCTCCATGCCGCTGGCGTTCCTGGTGACCATCGTCGTCTCGCTGCTCGACAACAGCGCCCGCGCCACCCGCGAGCGCGATGCCTTCGACGACCAGTTCGTCCGCGCCCAGACTGGCCTGGGTGCCGCAGCCGCGTCCAACCACTAATAACAACAAGAGACCCCAACCATGCTCCGCACCCTTACCCCACTGGCCCTCGCCCTCCTCTGCTGCCAGGCCCAGGCCGCCTTTCTCGACGACAGCAAGGCCAGCCTCGAAGCACGCAACTTCTACTTCAACCGCGACTTCCGCCAGGACGGCGCGGCGCAGTCGAAGATCGATGAATGGGCGCAAGGCTTCCTGCTGCGCTACGAATCCGGCTTTACCGAAGGCACCCTGGGCTTCGGCGTCGACGCCATCGGCCTGCTCGGGCTCAAGCTCGACTCAAGTCCCGACCGGGCCGGCAGCGGCCTGTTGCAGCGTGACCGCGAGGCGCCGAAACGCGCTCGCGACAGCTACGGCGACCTCGGCCTGACCGCCAAGGTCCGCGCCTCCAACAGCGTGCTCAAGGTCGGCACGCTGATCCCCAAGCTGCCGGTGCTGATGCCCAACGACTCGCGCCTGCTGCCGCAGGTGTTCGAGGGGGGGCAACTGAGCGTGCAGGAGATCAGGAACCTCAGCATCGACCTCGGCCGGCTGCGTCAGGTCAACCAGCGCGACTCCCAGGACTACGAGGACATCGGCCTGACCACCGGCGCGGCGAAAGGCATCGTCACCCGCTACAGCGGCAGCGACCGCTTCGACTTCGGCCACCTCAACTACAAATGGACCGACAGCCTCAACACCAGCTACAGCTACGGCGGCCTGGAGCACTTCTACCGCCAGCACATGCTCGGCCTTGGCCACACCTGGGCACTGGGTGACGGGCAGACGCTGAAGAGCGATCTCCGCTTCGCCCGCTCGCAGGACGACGGCGGCAGCAATGTCGACAACAGGGCGCTGGGGGCGATGTTCACCTACGGCATCAAGGGCCACGCCTTCGGTCTGGGCTACCAACGCATGAGCGGCGACACCGGCTTCGCCTACATCAACGGCGCCGATGCCTGGCTGGTGAACTTCGTGCAGATCGGCGACTTCGCCAACAAGGACGAACGCTCGTGGCAGGCGCGCTATGACTTCAACTTCGCCAGCGTGGGGATTCCCGGGCTGACCTTCATGACCCGCTACCTGACCGGTGACAATGTCGATCTCGGCGCCGGGCGGCCGGAGGGCAAGGAATGGGAGCGGGACATGGACATCGGCTATGTGGTGCAGAGCGGGCCGCTGAAGAACCTCGGGCTGAAGTGGCGCAATGCGACGGTGCGGTCGAGCCACTTCGGCAATGACCTGGATGAGAACCGGCTGATCCTGAGTTATACCCTGGCCTTGTGGTGATCTTCAGGGCCTCATCGCTGGCAAGCCAGCTCCCACAGGGACCGCGTGCACCGCTGAACCTGTGGGAGCCGGCTTGCCGGCGATGAGGCCCTGACAGTCACTCAAAGGGCAGCGGCGGGACTCCTCCCCAGCACCCGCTCATACTCCTCCTTTGCCGTCTGCTCCGAGAACTCCCCGGCCCATTTCGCCACCACCACGGTGGCGACGCTGTTGCCGATGGTGTTGCAGGTGGCGATAGCCATGGACATGAAGCGGTACACACCGAACAACAGCGCCAGCCCTTCCACCGGCAATACACCGATGGCGGTGACGGTGGCGGCGAAGACCACGAAGCTGCCGCCGGACACCGCCGCCGCGCCCTTGGAGGTCACCAGCATGATCGCCACCATGCCCAGTTGCTGCTCCCAGGTCAGCGGCACGCCGTAGGCGTTGGCGATGAACAGCACGCACAGCGACATGTAGATCGAGGTGCCGTCGAGGTTGAAGGCGTAGCCGGTGGGCAGCACCAGACCGACGCTCTGCTTGGAGCAACCGAGTTTTTCCAGCTTCAGCAGCAGGCGCGGCAGCGCGCTTTCCGACGAGGCGGTACCGAGGACGATGAAGATCTCGTCCTTGATGTACTTGAGGAAGCGCCACAGGCTGAAGCCCGACAACCGGCACACCGCACCCAGCACGATGGCGATGAACAGCACCACCGCCACGTAGAACATCAGCACCAGGTTGGCCAGCGACATCAACACCGCCGTGCCGTTGCTGCCCACCGCGTAGGCCACCGAACCGAAGGCACCAAGCGGGGCGAACTTCATGATCAGGTTGATGAACTCGAAGAAGCATTCGGAGACGCGGTTGAGGCCGTCCTCGATCACGGCACGGCGCTCGTGCTTGAGCGCCAGCAGGGCGAAGCCGAACAGCACCGAGATCACCAGCACCTGGAGCAACTGGCCACCGGCGAAGGCGCCGACGAAGTTGTCCGGGAAGATGCCGTAGATGAACTCCATGGTCGAACCCGGCGCATGCCCCTTGGCCAGGGCCGCAGCCGCCGCGCTGGCAGTGGCGCTGTTGGGGTGGGCGTCGTGCATGCTCGAACCGATGTCCAGCAGGTTGCCCCAGACCAGGCCGATGGCCAGGGCGATGGTGGACACCACTTCGAAGTACACCAGGGCGCGCCAGCCAACCTTGCCGACGCGCTTGATGTCACCGGCCGAGGCGATGCCGTGGACCACGGTGAAGAACACCAGCGGGGCGACGGCGGTCTTGATCAGCTTGAGGAAGATGTCGCCGAGGATCTTGAAGCTGGCAGCGATCTCGGGGGCGATGAAGCCGAAGGCGATGCCCAGGACCATGGCCGCGACGACCTGGAAGGTCAGGTCGCGGTACAGCGGTTTTTTCGTGGAAGCAGTCATGTTCGCGATCTCTTATTGTCTTTATCGGTGTGGCGAGACAGACAGGGCGCGCCGAATCGATGCGCCCTGCGAACGGGTTCAGCGCTTGACCGCACCCTCGCGGGCCAGGGCGCGATCGACCATCTGCGGGGCCAGGCCGAGGTAGTTGGCCGGGTCGGTGAGACGCTCCAGTTCGGCGCGGTCGAGGCGGTCGGTGACTTCGGTACGGGCCAGCAGCGCATCGAGCAGGCTGATGCCATCGTCGTTAGCCACGCGGCAGGCGGCGTAGACCACATCGTGGGCGACCTGGCGGCCGAGGGCCGGGGCCAGGCCCATCATCACCGCCTCGGCGACGATCAGGCCGCGGGTCATGTCGAGGTTCTGGCGCATGCGTTCGGTGCGCACTTCCAGGCCAGCGAGCATGAATTTCGCTTGGCCGAGGGACGCCGCCGACAGGGCGAAGGCTTCCGGAATCGCCACCCACTCGGCCTGCCACGGGCCGGTCGAGCGCTCAAAGTCCTGGATCATCGCGTCGAGCATCAGCCCGGCCTGCTGGCGCACGCCCTTGGCAGCGGCATACATCAGCTCGCAGGAAATCGGGTTGCGCTTTTGCGGCATGGTGCTGCTGGCGCCACGGCCCTTGACGAAGGGCTCGTACACCTCGCCCAGCTCGCTGGTCATCATCATCATCACATCGAGGGCGACCTTGCCCAGGGAGCCGGTGACCAGGCCGAGGAAGTTGAGGGTTTCCGCCAGGCCGTCGCGGGCCACGTGCCAGGTGGCTTGCGGCACACCCAGGCCGAGTTCGGCCATCAGCGCTTCCTGCACTTCCAGGCCTTTGTCGCCCAGCGATGCCAGGGTGCCGGCGGCACCGGCGAACTGGCCGATCTCGACCCGCGGACGCAACTCGGCCAGGCGCTCGGCGTGGCGGTCGAACATGCTCAGCCACACCGCGACCTTGTAGCCGAAGGTGATCGGCAGCGCGTGCTGCAGGTGGGTGCGGCCGGCCATCGGGGTGTCGCGGTACTGCTTCGCCAGACCGGCGAGCAGGCCGCGCACCGCCTGGATATCGCGCTCGACGATGGCCAGCGCGGCACGCACCTGGAGGACCACGGCGGTGTCCATGATGTCCTGGGTGGTGGCGCCCCAGTGTACATAGCGTCCGGCTTCGCCACAGAGCTTCGACAGTTGCTCGACCAGCGGCAGGATCGGATAGCCGACGATCTCGGTCTCGTGCTGCATATGGGCCAGGTCGAGGGACTCGAAGCGCGCCAGCTCGGCGATCTGCACGGCGGCCTCGGCAGGGATCACGCCACAGCGGGCTTCGGCCTTGGCCAGGGCGATTTCGACTTCGATATAGCGCTCGATCAGGGCTTTATCGGAGAACACCGAACGCATCTCGGCGGTGCCGAACATATCGCGGAAAAGGGCGGAGTCAAAGACAGTGGTAGACATGGCGTGGTCCCGTAATGATTGTTATGTCCGTACATATTAAAATGTACGGACATATGAATACGCCGAGACTGATACACTGTCAATCCATTCTGTATTTCGGGACTGACGGACGGCATGAACGAGGCTCGCTACGCGCTGGTAGCCAAGGATTTGAAAGACAAGATCGCCAGTGGCGGCTACCCGGTCGGTTCGCTGCTGCCGACCGAGCTGGAGCTCTGCGATCTGTACGAGGTCAGCCGGCATACCGTGCGCGCGGCCATCACCCAGTTGCAGAACCTGGGGCTGGTATCGCGGCGCAAGCGGGTCGGCACGCGGGTCGAGGCGTCAACGCCGAGTGGCGGCTATCGCCATTCGCTGGCCTCAGTGGAGGACCTGGTGCACCTGGCGGAGACCCAGGAACGGGCGATTCAGGAAGTCCGGCATTTTGTTGCTGATATCGCCGAAGCCGAGCGCCTGGGCCTGCAACCCGGGGGGCATTACTTCTGCATTTCCAGCATTCGCGTGGATGACGAGCGCGGGCGCGCACCGATGTGCTGGACCGATGTGTATGCCGACGAGGCCTATACCGAGGTGATCGAGCTGGCCCGGGAGCACCCGGATGCGCTGGTGGCGGCGTTGATCGAACGGCATTTCGGCCGGCGCATCGAAGTGGTCGACCAGCAGGTGCGGGCGGTGCTGCTAAGTGCCGAGCTGGCCGGGAAGCTGGATGCCGTCGCGGGTGAGCCGGGGTTGAAGATCATCCGCCATTACCGCGATGAGCAAGGGCGGTTGGTGGTGGTGTCGGAAACCGTGCATCCGGATGATCGTTTTACCCTGGTGATGCAGATGAAGCGGGAGAAAGCCTGAGGTTTGCTGTGCTGGTGAGGGCCTCATCGCTGGCAACGCCAGCTCCCACAGGTTTAGCAGTGCACACGATGCCTGTGGGAGCCGGCGTTGCCGGCGATGAGGCCCTCAGCTTCAACCCGAAACCTCAGCCTCCCCCCCCCACCACCACCCTCTCCTCCAGCCACTGCGCCAGGGCATCCGGCGCCAGCGGCGGCGAGTACAGGTAGCCTTGGGCCACCGGGTAGCCCTGCTCTTCCAGCCAGACGCTCTGCGACTCGGTCTCGATCCCTTCGGCCACCACCGTCAGGTGCAGGCTGCGACCAATCCCCAGAATCGCATTGCTCAAGGCCCGTGCGGCTTCGTCGGTTTCGATGTCGGCGACGAAGCTGCGGTCCAGCTTCAACTCGGACACCGGCAAACGCCGCAGATAACTCAGGCTGGAATAGCCGGTACCGAAGTCGTCCATCGACAGGCGCACGCCCTGGGCATGCACCTCGTCGATGGTCTTCATGGTGCTCGGATTGGTATCCAGCAGGATGTTCTCGGTCAGTTCCAGGGTCAGGTCGGCCGGCTTGAGGTCGTGATGGCGCAAGGTGTCGGCGATCATCCGCGGCAGGTCGAGGTTGTGGAAGCTGGTGGGTGACAGGTTGACCGCCACCGCCGGCACCGCCAGGCCCCGGGCGCGCCATTCGGAGAGCTGGCGACAGGCTTCGCGCAGCGCCCAGCGCCCCAGTTCGGCGACCAGGCCGCACTCCTCCGCCAGCGGAATAAAGCGCGCCGGGGAGATCTCGCCGAGTTGCGGGTGAGTCCAGCGTGCCAAGGCTTCGACGCCGTACAGGCGCCCGCTGGCCATCTCCACTTGCGGCTGGTAGTGCAGGCGCAGCTGGTTTTTCTGCAGGGCCTCGCGCAGGGCATTTTCCAGGGCCAGGCGCTCCTGGGCGAGCTTGTTCATTTCGCTGCTGAAGAAGCTGAAGCAACCACGGCCGCTGCTCTTGGCCTGGTACATGGCCATGTCGGCGCGGTGCAGCAGGGTTTCCACATCGCAGCCGTCGGACGGGTACATGGCCACGCCGACGCTGGCGGAAATCGCCAGATGGGTGCTGGCGATGGTCATGGGTTCGCTGAGCAGGATCTGGATGCGCTCCACCGCGTCGGCCGCGTGATCGCCGTCGCATTGCGGCAGGATCACCACGAACTCGTCTCCCGACAGGCGCCCGGCGATATCGGCGGCGCGCAGTTCGCGGCGCATCCGCGCGGCGACCTGGCGCAGCAGTTCGTCGCCGGCCGGGTGGCCGAGGGAGTCGTTGACCTGCTTGAAACGGTCAAGGTCGATGAACAGCACCGCGACCTGCTCGTTGTTGCGCCCCGCGCTGGCGATCGCCTGGTCGGCCTTGGCCTGCAGCAGACTGCGGTTGGGCAATCCGGTGAGGGCGTCGTAATAGGCCAGCTGGCGAATGCGCTGGCGTGAATTCTCGCGCTCCAGGGCCAGGGCACAGAGGTGCGCGCAGGCATCCACCAGACGCTGGTGGAACAGCGCCGAAGCGACATTGCGCGGCTGGCGGAAGTAGAAGGCGAAGGTGCCGATGGCCGCGCCCTGGCTGTTGCGGATCGGCGTCGACCAGCAACTGCGGAAGCCCAATTGGTTGGCCAGGCCCTGGTAGTCGGCCCACAGCGGATCGCTGGTGATGTCGTCCACCAGCACCGATTCGTTGCGCCAGGCCGAGGTGCCGCAGGAGCCCACGGTCGGGCCGATGCGCACGCCGTTGAGCTGGCGGCTGTATTCCACCGGCAGGCTGGGTGCGGCCAGGGAATGCAGTTGGCCGTCGTCGTCGACCCGCAGGATCGAGGCGGCCAGCTCCGGGGCGATGCGCTCCACTTCCAGGCAGATCAGCTCCAGCACTTCGGTCAGCGGCTGCTCCCGGGCCATGGCTTCGAGCACCCGGTGTTGCAGGGCCTCGTGCATCTTGGCCTGGGTGATATCGGTGAACAGGGTGACGGTGTGCTGCAACTGCCCGGCAGCGTCGAACACCGGGTTGCTCACCACCTTGGCCCAATAGCGCTGGCCCTGCTTGCCGGTGACGATTTCCTCGCGCTGCATGGAGCCGGCGGCGTACATCTCGGCGTAGTACTCGGCGATGCTCTGCTCGTCCTTTTCCGGCACCAGCAGGGCCATGGGACTGAGGCCCTTGATCTCCTCCGCACGCCAGCCGAACATGCGCCCGAAACCGGCGTTGGTGTAGGCGATGCGGCGCTGGCTGTCGCTGATCATCACCGCAGTATCACTGGCATCGGCCACCAGCGAGAGCATGCGCAGACGCTCCTGCTGGGTGCGCTCCAGATCCAGGCGCGGGGTGATATCGGTGGCGATCTTGAGGATCTGGGCCAGCTCGCCCTGCTCGTCGAACACCGGGGTGTAGGTTGCCTCCAGCCAGCAACTGCGTCCGTCACTGCGGATCCGTTCGACGATGCCGGAGCTGCCGCCGCCCTGGCGCAGGCGTGGCCAGAAATCGGCGTACTCGGGACTGCGCACCTGGGCGGTCGAACAGAAGGTACGGTGATGGCGGCCACGCACCTGCTCCAGGCTGTAGCCCATCAATGTCAGGAAGTTTTGATTGGCCCGCAGCAGGGTGCCGTCCGGGGTGAACTCGGCGATTGCCATCACCCGGTCCAGAGCGGCCAGTTGAGCCAGTGACAATTCGATGAAACGGTTGTCCTGAGACGTCATGTTCTACTCAAAAGATTCCGGCCCTGGCGGCCGGGTGGACCTGGAAGCCGGTGCCGGGCGAGTTTCCGGGATCAACGGGGCTCGCCTCCCTGGCACACGATCTGATGTCTCCATGATATTACCGCTATCGGTGGCGGGTCCATCACCACGACTAATAGCGCATTGCCTTACCCTTCTTGTGGCTATCGAAGGAAAGTCTCATTACCCTTGGCGCACCATTTTTCGGGTGTTCAGAAGCAAGGGGGCTTCGGTGCCGTTCAAGACTTTCTTTCGCTGGGATCTGCGCAGCCTGATCCTGCTGCTGACGCTGATCACGGCCCTGGTCACCCTGCTCAACAGCTTCCACGCCAGCTACCGCGTGCAGTACCAGTTGCTCATCGACAATGCCCTGGAAGCCAACCACGCCTACGCCTCGAAACTGGCTTCCAGTACCGAAACCTACCTGCAGGCATCACAACAGCAACTGGCCTATGCGGCCAACCTGATGGCCCGGGACTTCGGCAACATCGGCTACCTGAACGACGAAGCCGCGCGCCTGCGCCTGCAGACCGACACCTTCAACTCGATCATCATCACCGACGCCGAGGGCAAGGTACTGGCCACCTCGCCGGACACCCTGCAGATTGTCGGGCGCAAGCTGGATTCGGTGGGTGCGGTGAGCGCCCTGCGCGAGCGCAAGCCGATGATTTCCAGTCCCTACGTGTCGGCGGCGAACAACCTGATCATCTTCATTTCCCAGCCGGTCTTCGACCGTGGCGGCAACTACCTGGGGCTGGTGGGCGGGAGCATCTACCTCAAGCACAAGAGCATCCTCAACGAGCTGCTTGGCGAGCATTACTACAAGAACGGCTCCTACCTCTACGTGGTCGATGCCAACCGGCGCCTGCTCTATCACCCTGACCCCGATCGGGTCGGCAGCATCGTCGGGGCCAACAGCCTGATCGATGAACTCCCCAGCCACGACAACGGCACAAGGCGGGTGATCAACAGCGAAGGCCAGGACATGCTCGCCGGCTTCGCCACGGTGCCTTCGGCGCACTGGGGCATCGTCGCCCAGCGCTCCACCGAGGCGACGCTGGATGGGCTCAACGATCTGCTGTTGAGCATGATCTTCAAGACCATCCCGCTGGCCATCGTCAGCTTCATCCTGATCTGGTGGTTCTCGCGGATCATCGCCCAGCCGCTCAAGCAACTGGCGGCGGGTGCGCACAAGCTCAGCGAACCGGACACCAGCGTGCAGATCGAGAACGTGCGCTCGTGGTACTTCGAGTCCTCTGAACTCAAGCGCGCCCTGCTGATCGGGCTCAACCTGCTGCATGAGCGCCTCGGCAAGCTCAACCACGATATCCAGACCGACCCGCTCACCGGTCTGCGCAACCGCCGCGGCCTGGACCTGGCGGTGACCCTGTGGCAGGCGGAGCGGCGGCCATTCGCGGTGGTGGCCATCGATATCGATCACTTCAAGCAGGTCAACGACAACCATGGCCATGCGGTCGGCGACGAGGTGTTGCAGGCGCTGGCCGAGTTGATGCGCGGCTGTTCGCGGGACAACGACGTGATCTGTCGTTCCGGCGGCGAGGAGTTTTTCATGCTGCTGCCGGGCGCCACGCCCGAGGCGGCGGCGCTGGTCGCCGAGCGCCTGCGTGGGGTGGTGGAAGAAACGCGCTTCGAGACCATCGGCCATCTGACCGTGTCCATGGGCGTGGCGGCCTGGCCGTTGCATTCAGAGAATGCGGCGCGGGTGTTCGAAGTGGCGGATGAGCAGTTGTATCGGGCCAAGCAGGAGGGGCGGAACCGGATTTGTGTGGCGCTTGGGGATGAGGTCAGATCCTCGGCTTGATGGTGTGGCTGATGGCCTCATCGCCGGCAACGCCGGCTCCCACAGGATGGACTGTATGCACCGCATAACCCTGTGGGAGCCGGCGTTGCCGGCGATGAGGCCCTGAAGGCCACCCGCGATTGTCAGGCAGCCACATCCTTCCCAACCACCACCGCCTCCACCTTCGGCTTCCCCGGTTTCAACCGCGATACCCCGAACAGCACCAGCGCCAGCCCGACAATCTGGTAGATCGAGACCTCCTCGCTCAGCACCAGCCACGAGGCCAGTACCGTCAGCACCGGCCCGAGGTTACCCACCGCCGCTGTCTGCGTCGGGCCCATACGCTGGATCGCCAACGATACCCAGTAGATCGGCAGCACAGTGGAGAACACCGCCATCAGCAAAGCGTTGAACCACACCGCAGCCGGCAATTTCCCGAGCAGGGAAAAGTCGCCGGTCAACCCGTAGTGCCCCAGCACCATCAACGACGACGCCGTCCCCGCCAGCCCGGCCAGACGCATCGAGCTCATGGTCTTGAGCATCACGCCGGTGCCGGAGTAGTACAACGCATAGGTCACTGCACTGGCGAACACCCACAACGAGCCGAGAATCACCTGGCTGCCGACCCCGGACACACTGAGGTCATGGGCAAAGGCGATGCCCAGGCCGAGGTAGCACAGCCCCATGGCCGCCAGCACCCGTGGCGTCGGCTTCTCGCGCAGGGCCACGGCCTGGAAGATCAGCACCAGGGTTGGGTAGGTGAACAGGATCAAGCGCTCCAGCCCGGCGCTGATGTATTGCAGGCCGTAGAAGTCGAACAGACTGGCCAGGTAGTAGCCGAACAACCCGAGCAACAGCACCCGCCCGGCGCTGCCCAGGGTCAGTGGCGCCTTGCCTTGACCCCGGCTGAGCCATACCAGCCAGAGAAACAGCGGCAACGACAGGGCCATGCGCAGGGCCAGCAGGGTGATCGCATCCACCGTCCCCGCCGCGTAGGCAAGCTTGACGAAGATGGCCTTCATGCTGAAGCCAAGGGCCGAGAGCACTGCGAACAGGCTGCCGTTGTCGATGTATCGCTGGATCCGGACGTTCATGGAGGTCTGCACCAAAATGTGACGAGCCTTATTCTGGACAGAAAGCCGATTGGCTAGAATCGCTTTTTTCCGAACAGGGCTTTCTGAATTGGAGAAACCCCATGCACTTTGATCTTGCCGACCTGCGCCTGATCGCTGCCATCGCCGAGAGCGGCAGCCTGAGCAAGGCGGCGGCGACGTTCCCGGTAGCGGTATCGGCCGCCAGCACGCGCCTGCGTCAATTCGAGGAGCGCAGCGGGGTGACCCTGTTCAGCCGCAGGGCCGACGGAATGCAACTCACTCCGGCCGGGCGCCTGGTCCTGGAATCGGCCCGTGGCGTACTGGGCGAAGCGCGCAAGCTGGAAGACACCCTCAAGGAGCTGGCCGGGCAAAAACGCACCACCCTGCACCTGGCCGCCTCCACGGTGACCAACAGCACCATCCTGCCCACGGTGCTCGGACCGTTTCTGTTCGACTACCCGGAAATCGACCTGCACCTGGTCGAGCACAAGAGCGTGGATATCCTGCCCATGGTCCAGCGCGGCGAATGCGAGATCGGTGTGTATGACGGCAACCTGGTCAACGAAGGGGTGGTGTCGGTGCCCTTCCGCACCGAGCGACTGGTGCTGCTGGTACCGGTGGAGCACCCGCTGACCCAGCACAGCCAACTTCACCTGCACGATGCCCTTGGCTATTCCTTCGTCTGCCTGCCGGCTGAACGGGCCATGCAGCGCTTCGTCGAGGAAAAGGCCATGAGCCTGTCGATCCCCCTGAAAATCCGCGTCCGCGCCCCCGGCTTCGAAGCCATCGCGCAACTGGTGGCCCAGGGCGCGGGCATCGCCATGCTGCCGGAGACCCTGGCGCGGCGGCTGGAGCAGGAGTTGCCGGTGTGCTGGGTGAGGCTGGAGGAGCGTTGGGCGACGTTGGAGTTGCGGATCTGCTTCAGGAACTGGGAAGCGCTGAGCTCGCATGGTCGGCAGTTGGTGGATTTTCTCTCGGGCCGGCCGTGAGGCACTTCGAACTTCAGATCACGCTTCGCCTTCGTCAGGATCATCAACAGCCCCTCTACTTGGTCGGTTACTTGGTCAGTTACTTGTGCGGTGGCCCCGTATACGCCAACAAAGCGCGCTGTCGAAGGGACTGGTAAACTGGCCGCCTTTCCTCGATCACAGCCACCTTCCGCCACCAGGCCGAAGACGTTGACGAGCCCCCAGCTACGTAGTCGAAAAATGCTCCCAGAATCCGCCACAACCCCGCAATCCGAGCCTGCCGCCCTGTCCCGCCGCTTCAGCGTCGCGCCGATGATGGACTGGACTGACCGCCGCTGCCGCTACTTCCTGCGCCTGCTGTCGCGCCATGCCCTGCTCTACACCGAGATGGTCACCACCGGCGCCCTGCTCCACGGCGATGCCGCGCGCTTCCTCGGCCACGACGCCGCCGAGTATCCGCTGGCCCTGCAACTGGGCGGCAGCGTGCCGGCGGACCTGGCGGCCTGCGCCAGGCTGGCCGAGGTGGCCGGCTACAACGAAGTGAACCTGAACGTCGGCTGCCCCAGCGACCGGGTGCAGAACAACATGATCGGCGCCTGCCTGATGGGCCATCCGGCACTGGTCGCCGATTGCGTGAAGGCGATGATCGATGCGGTGCAGATTCCGGTGACGGTCAAGCACCGCATCGGTATCAACGGCCGTGACAGCTATGCCGAGCTGTGCGACTTCGTCGGCCAGGTGCGCGATGCCGGCTGCCGCAGCTTTACCGTGCATGCGCGGATCGCCATCCTCGAAGGCCTGTCGCCCAAGGAGAACCGCGAGATCCCGCCACTGCGCTATGAGGTTGCGGCGCAGTTGAAGCAGGATTTCCCCGATCTGGAGATCATCCTCAACGGCGGCATCAAGACCCTCGAGGAGTGCCACGAACACCTGAACACCTTCGACGGCGTGATGCTCGGCCGCGAGGCGTATCACAATCCCTATCTGCTGGCGGAAGTGGACCAGCAACTGTTCGGCAGCACGGCACCGGTGATCAGCCGGGCCGACGCGCTGGAACAACTCAAGCCCTACATCGCCGCGCATCTGGCCGCAGGCGGGGCGATGCACCACGTCACCCGTCACGTCCTCGGCCTGGCCCAGGGCTTCAAGGGCGCCCGGCGCTTCCGTCAACTGTTGTCGGTGGACGTGCACAAGACCAACGATCCACTGGGCCTGCTCGACCAGGCTGCTGAATTGTTAAAGGGCCACTAGGAACCCGCGCGCGTCCCGGCACTCGAAGACTTACCTTTGAAAAGCCCGCCAGCACGGCCTTGAGCCGCTGGCAGGCGTCGGGTAATGTCGTCGCACCGCACAGGACAGAGCACGCTCATGACTTCCAAGCTGGAACAACTCAAGCAGTTCACCACGGTCGTCGCCGATACCGGCGATATCGACGCGATCAGCCGCCTCAAGCCGGTCGATGCCACCACCAACCCTTCCCTGCTGCTCAAGGCCGCCGCCATGCCCGGCTATGCCGAGCTGCTGGACCAGGCGATCCGCGCCAGCAAGGGCAATGTCGACCTGGCCTGCGATGCTTTCGCCGTGGCGGTGGGCAGCGGCATTCTGAAAGCGATTCCCGGCCGTATTTCCACCGAAGTGGACGCCCGCCTGTCCTTCGACGAGCCGGCCCTGCTGGCCAAGGCACGCAAGTTGATCGAGCTGTACGACCAGGCCGGCGTCGGCCGCGACCGGGTGCTGATCAAGCTGGCCTCGACCTGGGAAGGCATCCGCGCCGCCGAAGTGCTGGAGAAGGAAGGTATCCAGACCAACCTGACCCTGCTGTTCTCCTTCGCCCAGGCCGCCGCCTGCGCCGATGCCGGGGTGTTCCTGATCTCGCCTTTCGTCGGGCGCATCTACGACTGGTACAAGAAGTCCACCGGCCAGGAGTACGTCGGTGCCGAGGACCCGGGCGTGCAGTCGGTGACCCGTATCTACAACTACTACAAGGCCAATGGCTACGACACCGTGGTCATGGGCGCCAGCTTCCGCAATATCGGCCAGATCGAGCAACTGGCCGGTTGCGATCGCCTGACCATCAGCCCCGAGCTTCTGCAGAAGCTCAGCGATGACCAGGGCGAACTGGAGCGCAAACTGCAGCCGGGCGCTGCCGGCGAACCACGCCTGGAGCTGAACGAAAGCCGCTTCCGCTGGGCCTTCAACGAAGACGCCATGGCCACCGAGAAACTGGCCGAAGGCATTCGCCTGTTCGCCCGCGACCAGGAAAAACTCGAGGCCCTGCTCTCCGCAAAAGCTTGATACAAATATCGGTTTGCCAGTAGTCGCGACAGCGCGGAAAGTCCCGCCTCTTCCGCAACTACTGGCAGACGATCTCCCGCCCTGATGTCCGATTCTTCCTCCTTGCCGCTGGTACTCGCC
Organism: Pseudomonas sp. FG98; assembly: GCF_057808595.1. Classification (NCBI taxonomy): domain Bacteria; kingdom Pseudomonadati; phylum Pseudomonadota; class Gammaproteobacteria; order Pseudomonadales; family Pseudomonadaceae; genus Pseudomonas; species Pseudomonas sp. FG98. The sequence goes on from NZ_JBMDIJ010000076.1 coordinate 27,452, forward strand.
GGGCCGCTGTTGCGCCGCCTGGAGGCCACGCGCATCGTCTTCTGGCTGGTCGCCTCGCGACCGCTGGACGCCGAACTGCACCTTGATACGCCCGAGCCGCAGCGCCTCACCCTGGATGCCGGGCGCTGCCAGGTCCTGCCGGTGGGGCGCCATGCCTTCGTGCACCTGATCGATGTGCAACTGGACACGCCCATGCCGTGCGACATGCGCATCGGCTACGACCTGCTGCTCGACGGCCAGGGCATCGCCGAATGGGCACCGCACCTGCTGTATGACGGCAAGGATCGTCCGGACCTGGTGGTGCGTTCGCGCCTCGACCAGTTGCTCCACGGTTCCTGCCGCAAACCCCATCACCCGGCGGCCGACGGCCTGCTGTGCGCCGACCGCCTGCTGGTCGCTCCCCACGGGGCCAACGAGCGCCCGGCGCTGCTGATGATGAGCGGCGACCAGGTCTACGCCGACGATGTCGCCGGCCCCATGCTGCGGGCCATCCACGCCCTGATCCAGCTCCTCGGCCTGTACGAGGAATGCCTGGAAGGTGCGGTGATCCGCGACAGTGTCGAGCTGTACGGGCACCCGGCCAGCTACTACCACCGCGGCGACCTGCTGCCCGCGCTGAAAAGCAACGAAACCCTGCGCGAGCGCTTCTTTGGCGGAGTCCGCAAGCCGATCTTCACCAGCAGCAATGCCGACAACCATCTGGTGACCTTCGCCGAAACCCTGGCGATGTACCTGCTGGTCTGGTCACCGGTGCCATGGACGCTGATCGAGCCGCAGATGCCGGCGCTGAACGCCGAGCGCCAGGCGCGCTACCGGCTGGAGCAGGAGTGCCTGAAGGCTTTCGTCGACGGACTTGGCGACGTGGCCCGGGTACTGGCGCACCTGCCGTCGCTGATGATCTTCGACGACCACGACATCACCGATGACTGGAACCTCTCGGCGCAATGGGAAGAAACCGCCTACGGCCACCCCTTCTCCCGACGCATCATCGGCAATGCCCTGCTCGCCTACCTGCTGTGCCAGGCCTGGGGCAACAATCCGGACGTGTTTCCCGAACTGCTGGAACAGTGTGCCGGTTTGTTCGCCACTGCCCAGGCTGACGGTCATCTGGACGGGCCGGTCCAGGATGAGCTGATTGGCGACCTCCTGCGCTTTCAGCAATGGCACTTCGTGCTGCCGACCAGTCCAGCCTTGCTGGTACTGGACACCCGCACCCGCCGCTGGCGCAGCGAAAGCAACCTGGCCAAGCCCTCCGGCCTGCTCGACTGGGAAGCCCTGTGCGAGCTGCAACAGGCGTTGCTCGACCATCCCTCGGCGATCATCGTTTCCCCCGCGCCGATCTTTGGCGTGAAGCTGATCGAGACGATCCAGAAGATCTTCAGCTGGTGCGGCTACCCGCTGCTGGTGGATGCGGAAAACTGGATGGCCCATCGCGGCGCGGCCCAGGTAATCCTGAATATCTTCCGTCACTCGCGCACGCCGGGGCACTACGTGATCCTGTCCGGCGATGTGCATTACTCGTTCGTCTACGAAGTGCTGATCCGCCATCGCCAACGCAGCCCGCATCTGTGGCAGATCACCAGCAGCGGGATCAAGAACCGCTTTCCGGCGCGCCTGCTGGAGGTGTTCGATCGCTTGAATCGCTGGCTGTATGCACCACGCTCGCCACTGAACTGGTTTACCCGGCGGCGCTTGATGGAGGTGGTGCCGCGGGTGCCGAGCCATAGCGAGGCCGGGGAAAGGCTGTGGAACAGCGCCGGGTTGGGACGGGTGTTTTTCAACGAGGCGGGGCAGCCGGAGAGGATCTACCAGCTGAATTCAGACGGGTCTGAGGCGACCGAGTTCTTGCGGCGGGACTGAGGGCCTCATCGCTGCATGGGTATCTACACATCTCGCTTAGGCTCAACGCGGACCTTGTGGGAGCGGGTTCACCCGCGATTACGTCGGTGACTTCACCACCGCAATCGC
>NZ_JBMDIJ010000077.1:0-28298 GCF_057808595.1 Pseudomonas sp. FG98
GGTGGTGTCACCGACGCCATCGCGGCGGTCCGGCGTCCCGGTAAACCCGCTCCCACAAGTCCCCGCTAGATCGTTGAATCAGTGCTTGGCGCGAAATACACCCAACGCTTCCCCGAGCCCTGCACTAAGCCGCTGCAACCCCTCGCTCGCCGCCTCCAGCCGCGCACACTCCGCCGCATTCTGCTCCACCACCCGCTCCACTTCCCTGGCCGCGCCATCCACCCGCCAGGCCAGATCCTGCTGGGTCCGCGCCGCTTCAGCGATATGCCCTGCCGCACTCTCCACCTCGACGATACTCGCCGTGATCGCCACCAGCACCTCGCTGGCCCTCGCCGTCAGCGCCACCCCTTCTCCGGTCAGGCGCTGACTGTCATCCAGGCTGGCGGCCGCCGCCCGGGTCACCTCGCCCAGCCGCTGGATCATCCCGTCGATCTCCCCGGTGGACGCCCGGGTCCGACTTGCCAACCCGCGCACCTCATCCGCCACCACCGCGAAGCCGCGCCCATGCTCCCCGGCCCGAGCCGCTTCGATGGCCGCATTCAACGCCAGCAGATTGGTCTGCTCAGCCACCGCACTGATCACATCCAGTACGCCGGTAATGGCCTCGCTCTGGCTTTGCAGCAACTGCATGGCCGCAGTCCCCGCCCCCATCTCGGTGGACAAGCGCTGAAGACACTGGCTCGCTTCGCGCACCAGCCGATCCCCCTCATGAATCAGCGAACTGGCCTGCCCGAGGCTGTCCTGGCTGGTATCGACCCGCTGATTCACCTGCACCGTCGCCTGGGTCATCAACTGCATGACCTGCATCACCTCGCCGGTCTGCCGACGCTGGTCGCGTACGCCTTGCCCGGTGCGCTCGACCATCCCGGCCAGGGTGTCGGCCGCGACATCCAGCTGGTCGGCATCCCCACCAATGCGCCCGACCAGATCGCGCAGCGCTTGCAGCATCACGCCGATCGCCTCGTTCAATTGCCCCAGCTCATCACTGCGCCCGAGCCGGGGCAGATGCCCGTGCAGATCCCCTGCAGCGGTCCGCTGCGCCAACGCCAGCATCCGCCGGACCGGCACGACGATGGAGCGACGAATCACTACGCAAGCGGTGATGCTCGACAGCAAGGCCAGTCCAAGCATCAAGGCCAGTTGCAGATCCAGATGCCGACGCTGCACCTGCCACGCCAAGGCAGCACGCTCACGCTGATCATCGAGGGTGGCGATCGCCTGCTGCGCCGCGCTGTTCATCGCTGCCTGCTGCTGCAATGCCTGCTCGCCGCTGTCGCTGTAGCGCAGGAACGCCTGGCGGTACTCCTCCAGCGCCGCCGTGGCCTCGTCCAGTCCATGACGACGCTCACCTTCCAGGCGCGCGGCAAGGCTGCTCAAGGCCGTGCCCAGTTCGTTGACCCGGTTGATCCAGTCATCGCGATAGCGCTGCTGCGGATCGAGGGTGAAATACAGCTCGCTGTCGCGCAGGTTGGCCAGGCGCTCGCGCAGCGCGGCGGCGTCTTCCAGCAGTTGCATGGTCGCCGTGTCTGGTGACTGCTCCTGCTCCAGCCCGGTATTGATGTCATCCAGTTGATCTAGAAACACCCCGGCAAAGCGCTGCCCCACGCCCTGCGCCAGCTCCTGCATGCGCAGCCGCGCATCCTGGGCTTGCAGGCGGGCCCTGGCATAGGCCTGGAAGCCTTGCAGATACTCCGTAGCGAACCTCGCGACATCCCCGTCGGCCGACTCACCGCGCAGCTTGTGCAAGGCAGCGGCCACTTGCTCTGCGGACTCGGCAGTCAACACCAAGGCGAACACCTTCTCCGCCTGCCGCGCGTCGGCCAGGTGATTCTGCAAGCGCTCCAGCCCGCGCAAACGCTCGCTGTTGGCCTGGCTCACCTGCAACGCATACCAGGCCGCCAGGCCCATGCCGAGAGTGCAGACCAGCACCAGGGCAAAGCCCAGCGACAGCTTGCCGCCCACGCTGAGACGGCCGAACGGACCGGTGGACGGGATGGTTTCGAACACGCTGGAAACAGACAAGGGCATCCTCCTCGCAAAGCCGCGCTTCGTGCGCGGCCGCCCATCCTGCCCGCTTGCTTCCCCGCCCCACCAATCGCATCTGGCGATGCGAAACATCGGCCGGCGCCATGTATCGCGTCCCCGGATAGCTGGCATCCGAACAAGCGATTTGTCCGATTCCCAAGCCCCATGCGAGCTTGCAACGGCTGCCCGAAGGGCGCCGTCGCCCATGCCTGTGCAGTTGCCGGCGACGTGCATAACAAGAAGGAAACCAACCATGTTCCGTTACTTCCCGAGCAACTACGTGTGGAACCTCTCGGTCAATCTGGCCATCGAGATGGGGGCCCGTATCGGCGAGATCGTCGAGATGTGCGAGCCGCTGCAAGAGGCGGCGAGCAAACCTGATGCCGAAGGCACCCAGGCCTTCCGCCAGACCTGGGCGAAGATGGCCGACAAGCTGTGCGAAATGGCCGGCGAGGATGAGGCTGGCGGTCGACTGCTGTCCGCTGGCGAAAAATACAACCGTGCAGCAACCTACTACCTGACCTGCGAACGCCTCCAGGCCCACGGCGCCCCCGGACGCATGGCGCTGTACCAGCGTTTTCTCGACACCTTCGCCCGCGGCGTGGCGCTATCGAAAGAGAACTGCGAGCGGGTCGAGATTCCCTATGAAGGCAAGGTGATCTCCGGCCTCTACGTGCGCGCCGAGGGCGTCACTGGCCCGGCGCCGATCCTGGTCCAGCTCAACGGCCTGGACTCCACCAAGGAAATGAAATACCGCGTCGGCCTGCCCGCCTGGCTGGCCAAACGTGGCGTCGCCTCGCTGCTGATCGACCAGCCCGGCACCGGCGAAGCCCTGCGCCTGCATGACCTCAAGGCGCGCTACGACGCCGAGCACTGGGCCAGCCGCGTGGTCGACTGGCTTCAGGACCGCGAGGACATCGACCCGCTGCGCATCGGCTGCGAGGGCGTGTCCCTGGGTGGCTACTACTGCCCTCGCGCCGTGGCCTTCGAACCGCGCTTCGCCTGCGGCGTGGTGTGGGGTGCCAACCACGATTGGCGCGATGTGCAGAAGCGCCGCCTGGAACGTGAAGGCAGCTTCCCGGTGCCGCATTACTGGGAGCATGTGCGCTGGGTCTGGGGCGGCAAGGACATCGAAGAGTTCATGCAGATCGCCGAGAACGTCCACCTCGATGGCGTGGTCGAGAAGATCCGCGTGCCGTTCCTGGTCACCCATGGCGAGCAGGACTCGCAGATCCCGCTCAAATGGGCGCACCGCACCTACGAGCAACTGGCCAACAGCCCCAAGCGCGAACTGAAGATCTTCACCTCCCGCGAAGGCGGCGTGCAGCACTCCAGCTTCGACAATTCCATCAACGCCGGCCAGTACATCGCCGACTGGGTGGCCGAGACCCTTGGCGGCCGCACCGCCTGACTCCAGGACACGATCATGAACATCATCGGACCCGATTACCTGGTCTTCGGCGTGGACAACGTCGAGGACTGCGTGCAGTACATGACCGACTACGGTCTCAAGCCTTGCGATATCGATGAGAGTGGCGGCTGGCTGGAAGCGCTCGACGGCACTGGCGTGCTGATCCGGCCACGCCACGACCCGCGCCTGCCAGCGGCGATGGAAACCGCCACCACCCTGCGCGAGACCGTCTACGGCGTCGCCGACGAAGCCACGTTGCAGGCCATCGCGGCGGAGCTGGGCAAGGACCGCGAGGTCCATCATGGCGCTGACGGCGTGTTGCGCTGCGTGGACGATATGGGTTTCGCCCTGGGCTTTCGCATCACCCGACGCCGTACCCTCGACCTGCCTGGCGAGGCCAGCCATGCGCCGGGTGCGCAGGCAGGGCGGCCGGTCAATGCACTGGGCGCCAGCAACGACATGCCGGCATTGCCGCGCAGCCTGTCCCACGTCGTGTATTTCGTGCCGGATGCGGACCGCGCCGAAGCGTTCTACACGCGCCTGGGCTTCGTCTGCACCGACCGCTTCGCCGGCACCGGACCGTTCCTGCGCCCGGGCGGCACCCTGGACCATCACACCCTGTTCCTGATCCAGACCCCGCCGTTCATGAAGGGCATCGAGCACTTCACCTTCCATATGGGTGGCCCGACCGAGGTGCTGATGGCCGGGACCCGCTTCGTCGAGAAAGGCTACGAGTCGTTCTGGGGACCGGGACGGCATCAGTTGGGCTCGAACTGGTTCTGGTACTTCAACAGCCCCATGGGCTGTCATGTCGAGTACGACGCCGACATGGACCTGCACGATGAACAGTGGACCGCCCGGGTAGCGGCGCCGGGTGCGGATAACTCGCAGTACTTCCTCTTCCACTATCAGGAGAAGTGGTTCCCGGGAGGACCGCCGACGAAGCATTGAGGGCATGCAAAAGGGGCGTCGAATGACACCCCTTTTTTATTTCATCTGGTTCAGCTGTGTTGTTGATGGCCTCATCGCTGCGGTGGAACAACCACCCCAACCTCCTTCGCATACACCTGCCACTGCCGCTTCAAGCGCTCGAACACCTCCGGCTCCCGCTCGGCCAGATCGTCCACTTCGCCCCGGTCCCGTGCTATGTCGAACAACTGCCAGCGCATCGCCTGCGGCGCTTGCCCGGGCATCGCCCAGGGTCGCAGCCCGAGCAGTTTCAGATTGCCCTCGCGGTAATACAGGCTGCCGAACAACTCCCCGGCCAACGGCCGCGCCGCTGCCCCCTTGCCCTCCAGCATCGGCAGCATCGAACGCCCGGTGATCGGGTGTTTCCCCTGCTCTTGCGCAACCGTCAACCCGGCAACTTCCAGGAAGGTCGGCGCCAGATCATCCACCCGCGCCACCCCGCGCTCCACGCCCTGGCGCGCCAGCGAACGCGGCATATGCACGATCGCCGGCACGCTGATCCCGCCCTCGGCGGTGCTGCCCTTGAACAGCCGCAGCGGCGTGGCGCTGACCTCGGCCCAGCGCAGGCCATAGTCGATCTGCGAGCCGCGACGCCCGAGGTTGTCCAGGCTGTTGTCGGTATTCGCTCCCGCCGGGTAGAACTGCTCGTGCCGCTCCCCCGCCGCACCGTTGTCCGACATGAACACCACCAGGGTGTTGTCGTACTGCCCGGTGCTTTTCAGGTAATCCAGCAAACGCCCGATGTTGTAGTCGAGGTTGCCGACCATGGCCGCGTAGACCTCCATCTTGCGCGCCTCGACCTGCCGCTGCTGCGGACTGAGTTGTTCCCAGCCCGGCAGGTCCGCCGCCACCGGCAGGCGCTGCGCGGCCACGAAATCCTCCGCCAGCAAACCCTTCTCGCGCTGGCGTTCGAGGCGCGCCTGGCGGACCTTGTCGTAGCCCTGGTCATACAGGCCGCGGAACTTGTCCAGCCATGCCTCCGGCGCCTGCAACGGCCAATGCGGCGCAGTGTAGGCGGCGTAGGCGAAGAACGGCTTGCCGCTGTCCTGGCCCTTGCGCAGGTAGTCGATCAGCTTGTCGGTGTAGAAGTCGGACGAGTAGAAATTCTCCGGCAACTCTACCGGCTGGCCATTCTCCCGGTAGGTGATGCGTTCGATCTTCGCTGAGGGTTGCGCCGGCGGCTTGAAGTGCACGCCACCGCCTTCGAGCAGAGTGAAGGACTGCTCGAAACCACGACGGTCAGGCCCCTGTTCCGGCCCCAGGCCCAGGTGCCATTTACCGACCATGCTGGTGCGATAGCCGCCATCGCGCAGCAACTCGGCGATCGAATGGGCCTGCTGGTTGAGATAGCCCTCGTAGCCCGGCTTGCCGCGCTGGAATGGCTGGATCGCCTCCTCCATGGTGCCCAGCCCGGCCAGGTGGTTGTCGGTGCCGGACATCAGCATCGCCCGGGTCGGCGAACAGGTCGGCGCAGCGTACATATTGGTCAGTTGCAGGCCCTGGGCGGCCAGTTGGTCGAGATTGGGCGTGGCGATCTCGCCGCCATAGGCGCCAAGGTCGGAGTAGCCCAGGTCATCGGCAAGAATCAGCAGGATATTCGGCCGCTCGGCAGCCACCGCGGCGCCGGACACAAGACATGCCAGCGCAGTGAGCAGGAAGGGGAAACGCACAGGGAGCCTCGCTTTTCTTATTCTTCGAAGATGGCCACGGCACGGACGAAACCGGCCGACGCATGCTTGATCTTGTACGGGAAGCAGGACACCAGGAAGCCACTGGCCGGCAGGCTATCGAGATTGGCCAGCTTTTCCATCTGCCCGTAACCGATATCGCGCCCGGCTTTGTGCCCTTCCCAGATGATCGAGGCGTCACCACTTTCGGCGAAACGCTGGCGAGTGAAGCTGAACGGCGCGTCCCAGCTCCAGGCGTCGGTGCCCACTACCCGAACCCCGCGATCGAGCAGGTACAGGGTGGCCTCGCGGCCCATGCCAACCCCGGCATCGAGGTAGCCCGACTGGCCGAACAAGCTGCCGGCTCGGGTGTTGACCAGTACGATATCCAGCGGCTGAAGGTCATGGCCGATGCGTTGCAACTCGGCCTCGACCTCGGCGGCACGGACGACATGGCCGTCCGGCAAATGGCGGAAGTCCAGCTTCACCCCAGGCTGCAGGCACCACTCCAAAGGCAACTCGTCGATACCGAACGCGGGCTTGCCGCCATCGGTGGTCGAGGCGTAGTGCCAGGGCGCATCCATATGGGTGCCGCTGTGGGTGGTGATGGACAGGCGCTCGGCGGCCCAGGATTCCTGTCCGGGCATCTGCTCGATGGCCAGGCCCGGGAACATCGCGGCCATTTCCGGCCAGCCCTGCTGGTGGTCCATGTAGTCGATCCTGGGCAGCAGCGGCGGCGGATCGGTGTAGGGGTTGTTGTCCAGGGTCACCGACAGGTCGACCAGGCGGCGTTTGCGACGTGGAGTCATGGGATGTTCCCTCAGGCAGTGGTAGCGATCGCCCGCGCAACGCGGAGGCGATGAGTGAGATCAAGGGCGTTGCGCACCAGCGCTCGTGCCGTACCGTCATGGCGAAAGCCGCGGCTTCGGGCCAGGGGCGTGCGCAGGGGTGGAAAGCACCCGAACAAGGCTTCCAGTGCGGGGTCCGGCTGGTAGTCGATGAGGACCCGGCGCTCTTCGCCGAAGACCTCGGCCAGGGCATCCACCACAGCCTCGATGGACAGGTGCAACACCGGCAATTGCCAGACCCGGCACGGCGCCTCGGCTTGCAGATCGAGTTCGGCGGCGTGCAGCAGGTTGTCGACGCAGCAGGCGGCGGACATCCACCAGGCCGTGGCCCGCGGCGAGACCGGACAGGTGTAGGGCTGCCCTGCTGCAAAGCGTTGCAGCAACTCGCTCATGAAGGCCGAGCGCAATCCCGCGCCCTCGCCCGGTCGGGCGACGATGCCGGGCAGGCGCAGCGCCCGGCCATCCACCTCGCCACGCCGGGCCAGATCACCGAGTTGCTGTTCGATCATCAGCTTGTGCGCGCCATAGGACAGCGCCGGACGCGGACGCTGGTACTCGTCCATGCGCAGCGGCAGGTCGCCGCCGTACACCGCAACGCTGCTGGCATACACCAGTACGGGCGGGCGTTGGGCATTACGCAGCAACTCCAGCAGTTGCAGGCTGGCGAGCAGGTTCACCTGGCGCCCCAGGGCATAGTTTTCCTCGGCCGCACCGCCGGCGATGCTGACCAGATGGAAGACCACATCCACACCGTCGGCCAGCCCGCGACGTAGCAACGCCGGGTCGGTGATGCTGCCGGTGAGGTGACGCAAGCGCGGGTCATCGGCAAAGCCCTCGAGGTGCTGGTCAAGCAGGATCAGCGCTTCGATCCGCCGCCCGCGCAAGTGCCCGGACGCCAGCAAGCGCTGGACCAACTGACGCCCGAGGAAGCCGGCCGCCCCGGTGACCATTACACGCATGCTGCACCTGCCTGGACCACCTGCTGGTCGATGGCGCCGAACAGCGGCGAGCCATCCGGGCAACGGGCCTCCATGCGCACCCGCTCGCCGAAATGCATGAAGGCCGTACGTGGCGCGCCATGCTCGATCATCTCGACCGCGCGCCGCTCGGCGATGCAGGCCGAGCCGACGCTGCGCTCGGCATTGGAGACAGTGCCCGAGCCAATCAGCGTACCCGCCGTCAGACGCCGGGTCAGCGCCGCATGGGCGATCAACTGGTGGAAGCCAAAGTGCATGGCGCCACCGTAGGGATGGCCGAACCATTCGCCATTGCGCTCAACGTGCAGCGGCAGATGTACCCGCCCCTCGCGCCAGTCCTCGCCCAGCTCGTCCGGCGTTATCGCGACAGGGGCAAAACTGGAGGACGACTTGGCCTGGATAAAGCCGAAGCCGGTCTTCATTTCTCGTGGCGCCAGGGCGCGCAGGCTGACGTCGTTGAGTTGCAGGATCAGGCGTACGTGGCGCAACGCCTGCTCGGCGGAGCAGCCCATCGGCACCTCGTCCACCAGCACGGCGAACTCGCCTTCGAAATCGATGCCATGGGCCTCGCTGGGCAGCGGGATATCCTGGTGCGGGCCGAGAAAATCATCACCTGCCCCCTGGTACATCAGCGGCGTGTCCTCGACACCTTCGATGGGGTCGAGACGGAAGGCGCGCTGCATCAGTTCGCCATGGCTGAGGAAGCACGAGCCATCCAGCCATTGCCAGGCACGCGGCAACGGGGCCATGACCTGCTGCGGATCGAAGTCGAAGGCGTTGCCCGAGGGATCGTCGTTCAAGGCCGCATAGCGCGCCTGCAAGCGCGCTTCGACCTGCGCCCAGTTGTCGATTGCCACCTGCAAGGTCGCGGCGATATCGCCGGCGTCCACCGCCCGGCGCAGGTCCCGGGACACCAGCAGCAAGCGCCCGTCGCGGCTACCATCGGCCAAGGTCGCGAGCTTCATGCCAGCACCTCCTGCAACTGCTCGGCATAGCGCCCGTCGAGGAGGATGAAGACCATCCGCGCCATCGCCTCGGTACGGTTGCTCCAGGCGTGGTTGGTACCGCGCTGGACCACGATGTCGCCGCGCTTGAGGTGCACGTCTTCATCGTCCAGCACCAGCCAGACCTCGCCTTCGGTGACGATGCCGTAGTCGAGGGTTTCGGTGCGGTGCATCAGCTTGTGCCGGGACTGGCCAGTGCCCGTACCGGCATGGGACTCGCCGATCTCGGCGAACACCGCCGCAGCCGCCGCGTCGCTGACCTGGTTCTGCACACTGTCCGGCGGGATATCCACCACGCGGATCAGGCTGCCGAGCGCGGACGGGCTCAGCACCAATGGCCTGAGGGTCGGGTCCGCGCCGTTGTCGATCGGCACCGGGCTGGCATCGCTGCTCCATACCTCGTGGAACACCGTACCGGGCACGGACTTGAGTTCGAGACTGGTGGGCACCGCGCCGACCAGCGCAGCCAGCGCCTTACCGGCAGGGCTATGGCCGGTGACGACGCGCTTGAAGGGGGGAAGTGCTTGCATGGGGAGGTACTCCGTTCAATTGCCGTCGCCGATGGTGGTTCCACCATCGACGATCAGATTCTGTCCACAGATGAAGGCGCCACCGGGGGCGGCCAGGAGCAGGGCCAGGGCCGCCACTTCGTCCGTCGTGCCGACCCGGCGCAGAGGGGTGAGCGCCAGGCGGCGCTGCATGACTTCAGCGTTGTCGGTGAGCGGGCGGGCAAAGGCGGTTTCGATCACCCCAGGGCTGATTGCATTGACCCGGATATTCGCCGGTCCCCACTCCACTGCCAGGTTGCGCGCCAGTTGCGCCAGGGCGGCCTTGCTCAGGCCATAGGCACCCAGGGCCTTGTTGCCGCGCACGCCAGCGATGCTGGCCATCAGCACCACGCTGCCACCGCCACGCCTGGCCATGCCCGGCAGCAACGCGCCGGTCAGCCACAGGCTGCTTTCCAGATTGACCCCGAGGGTGGTGCGCCACTGCGCCTCATCGAGGCTGTGCAGTGGGCCGAAGTGCGGGGCGACGCCGGCATTGCACACCAGCACATCCACTTCGCCCGCCTCGCGGGCCAGGGCCAGGATCTGCTCGCGATCCGCCAGGTCGGCAGGACAGGCCAGCGCGTCGATGCCCTCCTCGCCCAGCTCGGCGACGACGCGCTGGCAGTCCTCGCGACTCTCGCTGCTGATCAGCAGCCGGGCCCCGGCCTGCCCGTAAAGACGGGCGATCGCCAGCCCGATACCTCGGGTGCCGCCAGTGATCAGGGCGACCTTGCCAGCCAGGGAGAACAACGAATGCAGGCTCATCCAGCAGTCCTCGCCAACGGCGCCGGCATCCAGCGCGGCAAGACCAGGCACACCAGGGCCAACAACAGTTGCGCCAGGGCCACCAACGCCAACGCGCCGGACAGCGCCTGCTGGTTGCCCGAGGTCAGCGCCAGCACCACCAGCGGGCTGACGAATTCGCCGGCGAACAGTGCCGCCGTGAAGCCGCCGGTAGCCCGTCCACGCTGGGCCGCAGTGGCCCGGGACATGACCCAGGTGATCAGGGTCGGCAGCATCAGGCCGATGCCCAGGCCATTCAGGGCGACGGCCGGGGTCAGCCACAACGCATCCGCGGCCAGCGCCATCAACCCACCACCAATACCCGCAGTGACGAAAGCCAGTCCCAGCAGGTACTGCCGGGGCAGGCCATGCAGCAGGCGAAAACTCAAGGCACCGAGCATCACGCCGAGTTGATTGGCGCCCATGACCATGCCGATCTGCTGCGGCGAATCGACGTGCAGCAGGCCGAGCAGAAAACCCGCCTGCACCGGCACGATAAACAGGCTGACACCCGCCAGCAGGCTGAACAGGTACAGCGGCAGCAAGGCCCGCCAAGGGAAGCCGGCGCTGTCGCTTTCGACCTGAACCTCGCTCACCTGACGCTCCCACAACAGCCACGCCATCAACGGCAGGAACAGCAGCCCGACGCCGTACAGCAGGTACGGCGTGCGCCAGTCGTCCTGCCCCAGCGCACCGCCGACGGAGATGAACAGCGCCGCCGACAGCGAGGTGCAGACCATCTGCAGGGCGAACAGCCGCTCGCGCCGGGCGCCCTGGTAGTAGTCACCGATCAGGGTGGTGCAGCAGGTCATGATCCCCGCCTCCGCCAACCCCAGCCCGGCGCGGCTGGCAACGATCGCCGGCAACGATTCCAGCCACAGCGGCAGCAGGCCGAACAGGCTGTAAAGGAGCATCGAACCGAGCAGCAGCGGCTTGCGCCCGAGGCGGTCGGCGATCATGCCGGCGAAGGGCGCGAGCAAGGCAATCAGCAGCGCCGGGATGGTCAGGCTGACCGGGACCAGCACGGCCACCAACGGATCCTCGGCGAAGTGCGCCTGCATCCGCGGCAACACCGGGGCCAGCAGCACGGCACCGAGCACCGGCAGGCAACTGCCGAGCAACAGCAACAGGGATTGCGGCCATCCGGCCTGGGCTTCACGACGCATGGGAGACCTCCTGGCGCAGGGGCGATTCGGTGTGCAGGACAGCCGGGTGCACCGGCAGAAGGAAACGGGCCAGGGCCGGCAGCAACACCAGGGCGCCGACCATGTTCCAGACAAACATGAAGGCCAGCAGCACGCCCATGTCGGCCTGGAACTTGATGGGCGAGAACATCCAGGTGCCGACGCCGATGGCCAGGGTCACGCCAGTCAGCATCACCACCTTGCCGGTGGAGACCAGGGCCCGGTAATAGGCCTCGGACAGGCTGGCGCCCTGGCGCAGGTGGGCGAGCAGGATGCTCATCACGTACAGCGCGTAGTCGACACCGATCCCCACGCCGAGGGCGATCACCGGCAGGGTGGCGACCTTGACCCCGATGCCCAGCCAGACCATCAGCGCCTCGCAGAGGATCGAGGTGAGCATCAGCGGGATCACCGCGCACACCGTGGCGCGCCAGGAACGGAAGGTCAGCAGGCACAGGAGGATCACCGCGCCGTAGACCCAGAACAGCATCTCGCGGTTGGCCTCGCGCACGACGATATTGGTTGCCGCTTCGATCCCGGCGTTGCCGGCAGCCAGGAGGAATTTCACCTCGGCAGTGTCGTTGGCTGCGGCGAAACCTTCGACATGCTGCACCAGCCGGGTCAGGGTCTCGGCCTTGTGGTCGGTGAGGTAGACGTACAGGGTCAGCAGGTCGCAGGTCTCGTTGTACAGGCCGCGCGGCGCGCTGGCGGTGATCATGTTGAGCATCGCCTGGTTGTTCTGCAGCTCGTACCACTTGGGGTTGCCTTCCGACAACCCGACCAGCATGCGCCGATTGAGCAAGGCCAGGGAGTTGGTCGAGTCCACACCTGGCAGGCTGCGCAGTTGCCAGTCCAGCTCATCGACCTTGCGCAGCACGTCGTAACGGGCGCAGGCGCCGGCCGGGGTCTGCACCATGATCGCGAACAGGTCGCTGCTGGCGCCGTAGGCGCGGGTCATGAAGGCATCGTCGCGGTTGTAGCGCGAGTCGGCACGCAGCTCCGGGGCGCCGGCATCGAGGTCGCCGATGGCCAGGTGCAGGCTGACCAGAAAACCCAGCACCGCCATCACCAGGCTGACGCCGATGCACAGGCTGGCCCAGGGTTTGCGAGTGAACAGGTCAAGCAAGCGCCAGAACGGATGGCGGGCCTTGCCGCTCTCCTCCGCCCGTTCGCTGCGCAGGCTCATCTCGGCGGCCTTTGGGCTGACGCCGAAGTAGGAAAGCAGCACCGGCAACAGGATCAGGTTGGTGAAGATCAGCACCGCCACGCCGATGCTGGCGATGATCGCCAGGTCCTGGATCACCTTGATCTGGATGATCATCAGCACGGCGAATCCCACCGCATCGCAGAGCAAGGCGGTGAGCCCGGCGAGGAACAGGCGACGGAAGGTGAAGCGCGCGGCGACCACGCGGTGCATGCCGCGGCCGATGTCCTGCATGATCCCGTTCATCTTTTGCGCGCCGTGGCTCATGCCGATGGCAAAGACCAGGAACGGCACCAGCACCGAATAGGGATCGAGCTGGAAATCCAGCAGCGGCAGCAAGCCCAGTTGCCAGACCACCGCCACCAACGAGCAGATCACCACCAGCAGGGTGCTGCGCACGCAGCGGGTATAGGCGTAGAGCACCGCCGTGGTGATGAGGATGGCCACGGCGAAGAACAGCAGGATCTGTTGCAGGCCGTCGATCAGGTCGCCGACCTTCTTGGCAAAGCCGGTGATATGGATGGCAATGCCGTCGCTGGCGAACTCGGTACGCAGGGCTTCCAGTTGTCCGGCCAGCACCGCGTAATCCAGCGCCTTGCCATCGGGGGTGCGCGCCAGCAGCGGCACCTGGATGATGCTGGAGCGCTGGTCGAAGGCCACCAACTGGCCGATCTCGTTGGATAACTGCACATTGCGCCGCAGCTCGGCAAGGGACTCGGGGCTGCCGTTGTAGTCGTCGGGGATCACCGGACCGCCGTCGAGGCCATCCTCGGTCACCGAGACCCAGCGGGTCGCCGGGGTCCACAGCGACTTCATGTAGGCGCGGTCGACACCGGGCAACAGGTAGATGCGCTCGCTGAGTTTTTGCAGCGTGCGCAGGTAGTCGGCGTCGTAGATCTCGCCCCTGGTGTTGGCGACGGCGATGCGCAGGGTGTTGCCCAGGCCGGACAGTTCCTGCTGCCGCTCCAGGTAGTTGGCGATGTAGGGATGCCCGGTGGGGATCATCTTCTCGAAGCTGGCGTTGAGCTCCAGGCGCATGGACTGCCAGCCCAGCACCAGGGTGGTCAGCAGGCACAGCAACAGGACCCAGTGCCGGTGGTTGAACAGGGCCCGCTCGGTCAGCGAGCCGGAGCGCGGGTCGAACCCGTCCGGGCTGCCCGGCTCGGGGTGGCGGCTTGCGCAATTCATGGTGGTCACTCCGAAGCGGAAACGGTGGGTCGGGCGAGGCGGGACAGCCCACTGAAGCCGGCGAAGACCAGGCTGCCGTCGGCGGCCTGGACCACGGCGGCGACCTGCTTGCGCTGCGCCGTGAAAGCCGGGGCGAGACCGTCGGGCGTACTGGTGAACAGGCCGCCGGACTGGTTGCTCAGCAGCACCCGGCCATCGCCGAGGGTGATGGCATCACTGAAGGACACCGGAGCCAGGGTCGGCAGGGCTTGCGCTTCCGGCGCCCCCTCGGGCAGGACCAAGGCATTGCCCTTGAGTCCGCCGATCAGCAGCGCGCCGTCGACACGGGTTGCCAAGGTGAACAGGCTGCCGTGGTAGGGGCTGGGCAGTTGCTGGAAGTCCTCGCCGTTGGCTGAACGAGCCAGGTAGCCCTGCTCGCCGGCAAGTACCCAGGACGCGCCCTGACGGGCCACGGCATACAGATGCAGGCCGTCGGGGTTGTCGATGCGGCCCATCAGGGAATGCCAGCTGGCACCGCCATCGTCGCTATGCAGGGCCAGACCGTAGGCGCCCACCACCAGCACATTGCGCGCATCTCTGGCAGCGACCGCGAGGAAGGGTTTGTCGGCCGCTTCGCCGGCAATCCGTTCGGCGGTTTCCAGGCGAGCGGCCGCGATGTCGTCGTCCGGTGTTCGCTGCGCAGCGCTGCGGGCATCCTCCAGCTCTACCTGGGCGGCGCGTTCGCCATCCAGTTGCAGGCTCCAGCTTTCGCCGCCATCACGGGTCGCCAGGACCACCCCGGAATGCCCGGTTACCCAGCCGCTCTGGCCGTCGGCAAAGGCCACGGCGGTCAGGCCCACCGAGACCGGCACCGCCACCTGGCGCCAGTGCTGGCCGTTGTCGTCGGACAGCAGGATCAACCCGCGCTCGCCCACCGCCACCAAACGCTCGCCGGCCCGGGCCAGGGCGGTGTACACCGCGCGCTGCGGATTGACGATCTGCATCGCCGGGCTTTGCAGGACATCACCGACGGCGCGGTGCTGCAGCATGGCCTGAGCCTGGCAGGTGGAAGCCAGCGGCAAGGCGAGGGCCAGCAGCAGGCCGCCCGACTGAAGCAATCTGTTCATGTCTACCTCGAAATCCAGTACCGATCGGGAGGGCAGCGCCTGCCCTCCTCGCTCAAGCTCAGCGCACGCCACGACCCGCCATGGCCGCCGGAGAGAATTCGGCGGCCTTGTAGCGGTCGACCACGGCGTATTGCTGCTCCTTGCCGGCATAGAGGTTCTGGATGAACCAGGCACCGGAGACCAGGTCGTAGAAGCCCGAGGACAGCTGGGCCACGGCAGGCAGGTCGGGCATCACTGACGGCAGCGACCAGAGGGTCTTGGCCAACTGGCCGTTGGCGTCCCAGCGATCGCCGAGCATGGCTTGCCAGGTGTCCTCGTCGAGGTAATAGCGGCCCTTGGGCAACTGGTGGCGCTTGCCCGGTGCCAGGTCCGCCTCCACCACCCAGACCCGGTGCAGTTCCCAGCGCACGTAGTCGGGGTTGAGGTGGTGCTTGGCGAACAGGTCTTCAGGCCGGGCGGCGGCCTGCACCTTGTTGGTGTTGTAGGGGATGTACATCTCCTGCTTGCCCACCAGCTTCCAGTCGAAGCGGTCCATGCGACCCTGGAAAACGCTCAGTTCGTCGAAGGACATGACTCCGGCGGTGGCCGGCGTCGGTGTGTCGCAGCAGGCATTGGGCAGCTTGCGCACGCGGCGTTGACCGGTCAGGTAGACATGGGCCTGGGACTTGTCGCCGTTGAGGTTGGTGCGCCCCATGATCTGTTCACCGGCGCGCAGCGCCGGGCCGACATTGAGCAGGCGGAACAGCCAGTAGTCACCGTCGAAACTCGCCGCATTGCCGTCCTGGTAGTAGTAAGGCATCTCCTGTACGGCCTTGCCGTCGGTGGTCATCACCTGGGCGCCGTCGGCGGTCATCAGGTAGTGGCGGAAGTCCATGGCCAGGGACACGCCGCGCCAGTTCAGCAGGTGGTTCCACATGGCCTCGGCGCCGTTCTTCGGCAGCGGGAACGGGATACCGCCGTAGGCACCTTGGGGCACCGGGCCGGCGCTGCTGTCGACCAGCTTCGCCTCCCGCGCATTCTTCAGGGTGTTGTCGTAGACCCATTGCGGCGCGGCAGCTGTGCGCCGGGTCGGATAGACATCGATGCGGTAGGTCTCCGGGTAGCGCTTGAACATCGCCTTGGTGCCGTCGCTCAGCTTGCTCGCGTATTGATCGAGGTTCTTAGCGGTGATGCTGAACAGTGGCTTGTCGGCGGCGAACGGGTCGTTGCGCTTGCCGCCCGGCTTGAACGCCGGATCGACCTTGGTGTAGCCGCCGCCCCAGGCCGGGATGCTGCCGTCGGCATTGCCGGCGCGCTCGGCGCCCAGCGGGGTGAGTTGCTTGCCGAGGTCGTCGGCGCCGGCAGCCAGTACCGGCTGCAGGCTCAGGACTGCGGTGGAGAGCACGGCGGCACAGAAGCTCTTGAGCGCGAAAGGAATGTTCACGGGGATCCCCTCAGAATGTTGTTTTAACCGAGAAGGCCAGGTAGTCCCGGTCTTTCAGTGCTTGTTTGAAGGTGAATCGGGAGGCGGCATCGAGGTTGGTGTCCTCGGGGCCGTAGTAGTGGGTGTAGGTCAGGCCGAAGGTGACCCGGTCCAGGTAGGTGGCGGTCACGCCAACGTTGAAGTCGCCGCCGCGGTCCGGACCGAAACTGCTGACCACCGCCGACTTGCCCATGGGGAAGTAGCTGATGCCCAGCGGCACGCTGAGGTCGATGCCGGGAAACACCTGGCGGTAGGTCGGGGTGTAGACCAGCTTGACGCCGACGCCATCATCCGTGGCGCCGGGGTCGAGGGCGGCGCGGTTTTTCGTCACGCTGAGCAAGCGGTTCCAGGCCACCTCGCCGACCAGGCTGGCTTCGTTGGCGACGAAGGACGGGCCGAGGGAGGCGATCATGTTGAGATTGAGATGTGCGGTGCGGCCGACGGCGTAGAGCGGGTGGTCGTCGTTGTCGGCAGCGACGCCTGCGGTGACGGTCTGGCCGTTGGACACCAGTGGCATGTTCCAGCGCATCGAGGCCTCGCCGGCGAAGCTGAAGGCGTCGAGGCTGGTGGCGAAGCTGGCGCCCAGGGCACGGATGTTTTCCGGGTAGACCCAGTAGTACTCGCCGATCTTCCCGCTGGCGAAGTCCGGCCCTGTGGCGCTGGGTTTCAGGTACAGCTTGGGCGACTTGTCGTGGTACTGAATGGCGTACAGGCCGTACTCGACGGTGTCGGCGTTGTAGCGCAACTGCAGGCCGCCCTGCCCCGAGCTTTTCGCGTCCTTGTCCTTGCCGTGGAAGAACGCCGCCGGGCTGTCCGGGTTGCCGCCGAGGAAGGTCGGGAAGGGTTCGCCGACGATCAGACGCTCGTTGCCGGTGCCGATGGTGTCGCTGACCGAGAAGTAGCTGCCGGCGCCGGGCAGACGGGTTTCTTCCCATTCGAACTGGTAGTAGGCACCGACCGAGAGCGCATCGGTGAGCTGGTAAGTGCCAGACAGCTGGCTGACCGGGCGGGTGATCTCCTTGAACTGGGTATTGGGCACCGACACGGCCTTGACCACGTCCACCGGGGCCATGCCACCGGCAATGCCGTTGGCGCCGAAGAACAGGCTTTCGCCCCAGATCAGGCCGTGGCGGCCGAGGCGCACCGAAGCGGCGCGGTCGGCAACCTCGCCGTTCCAGTAGACGAAGGCATCCAGCAGCTCGCCGTCGCCGCCGTGCAGGTGACGGGTGTCATCGCTGAACTGGTCATAGGCCACCGAGCGCACGTTGGCCCGGGACGGGTCGTTGTTGTCGTTGTCCTTCTGGTACTCGGTGTCGTACCAGGCCGCGCCGCTGACCCGGGCACCGAAGTCGCGGTAGCCGATATCCAGCTCGGAGAGGATGTCCAGGCGGTTGGAGATCAGGCCCTTGGCGAAGGCGCGGTCGCCATCGTCCTGGTTACGCGCGACCTGACCCTGGATGAGCTTGCTGCTCGGGTCCTGGGTGCGCCAGGCGGCGCTGTACTTGAGTGTGTTGTCCCAGCGCAGGCTCAGGTCCGGGTTGCCGGTCTGGATCTCGAATGCCTGGGCGCCAGGAATGCCCATGACCAGCGCCGCAGCGAGCGTCAGGGTGGAAGGCGCACGCCGCGATGCGGCGATGGAGCGATTAGCCATCGAACGAACCCTCTTTTATTGTTTTTGTTGGCATCTTTTCTGGCCACCACCGGCCGGTAAGGCAGCCGGACCGGTTCGGTCTTGTTGCCGAGGTGGCGCCACCCGGCGGGATAGACCGGACGACGGGCACAGGTTGACCTGCGGGGCTGTCTCTGACTAATCGCTTGTCGGGATGCGACCTATCGAGCGGCGCGATACCTCGAAGGCATCGCGAGGCGGGATATCAGGCATCGACAAATGTGATACCCGTATGGATTGACGGGGTACGAATCCGACGGGAAGGTATCGGCAAAACAACTACAAGAAGCCTGAGCCATGCGTTTCCACCATCTGGACCTCAACCTGCTGGTTGCCCTGGATGTGCTGCTGGAGGAGCAGAACATCACCCGCACTGCCGAACGCCTGCATATGACCCAGTCCGCCACCAGCGGGGTCCTGGGGCGTTTGCGGACCTTCTTCGAAGACGAGCTGCTGGTACAGGTCGGGCGGCGCATGCAGCCCACGCCCTATGCCCTGGAGCTGGCCGGGCCGGTACGGGAAGTGCTGCTGACCATTCGCTCGTCCATCACCGCCCGGCCGGTGTTCGACCCGGCGGCCAGCAAGCGGCATTTTCGCCTGGTGACCTCCGATTACCTGATCAGCGTGCTGTTCGCCCAGGTGATCCAGCGCATCCATCAGGAGGCACCGGGAATCACTTTCGAGATGCTCAGCCCGGGTGATAACAGCGCCGAATTGCTGATCCGCGGCGAGGTGGACCTGATGATCGTGCCCGAGCGCTACCGGATCGAGGACCATCCATCGCAGTTGCTGTTCGAGGAGGACCACGTCTGCGTCGTCTGGCGGGACAACCCGGAGGTTGGCGACAGCCTGAGCCTGGAGCAGTACCTGGCGATGGGGCATATCTCGGTGGGTTTCGGGCGCAACCGGCACCTGAGCATCGAGGACTGGATCATGAACCAGTACGGTGTGAAGCGACGGTTGGAGGTGATCACCAACGACTTCAATACCCTCGCGCAACTACTGGTAGGCACGCCGCGCCTGGCGACCATGCATCGGCGGCTGGCGCAGCTGTATGCCCGGTATCTGCCGCTGCGGATATTGCCGACGCCGATGGCGATTCCGCTGATGGGCGAATACATGCTCTGGCATCGGAGCATGGAGGGGGATCCGATGTTGAGGTGGCTGCGCGAGCGGATTCGGGATTGCATCCAGGATATCGATGGTCCGGATTGGCACGCGGCCGTGTAGGAGCTGCTTTAGCTGCGATGGACCGCGCTAGCGGTCCCGAAACCATCCCGCACGAGTCCCTGGCCAAGCCCTATTGCGGATTCACAGTGGCTGCTTTGGTGCGTTTCTCCAGGCTCACCGAGCTGACAGGTTTTGGGACCGCTACGCGGTCCATCGCAGCTAAAGCAGCTCCTACCTGGACCGCGCCGCACGGGTAGGTTGACTAAACCGGAAGATGTGTAGATACCCATCCCTTCGCGGGACCTATCCAAGGCATCGATGCCCAGCCATCGACAGCATCTGATAGTCCCGCCAGGCACAGCACCCTAGCCTGCGTCACAAACGACAAGACGAGGCACTACCCCATGACCGCCCTGCACCTCCACTGCGCCACCCTCTTCGACGGTACCGGCCTGGCTGCGCTGCACCAGCAGACCCTGATCATCGAAAACGGTCTCATCCGCCACGCCGGCCCCACCGCCCGATCCCCCCGCCCGCAACCCGGCGACCGCGAAGTGCACGGCCATTTCGTCATGCCCGGCCTGATCGACGTGCATACCCACCTGGCCTTCGGCAACGCCCAGAGCGAGGAAGACATCGATA
The DNA here is from genome assembly GCF_057808595.1 of Pseudomonas sp. FG98. Taxonomy (NCBI): domain Bacteria; kingdom Pseudomonadati; phylum Pseudomonadota; class Gammaproteobacteria; order Pseudomonadales; family Pseudomonadaceae; genus Pseudomonas; species Pseudomonas sp. FG98. Next base: position 19,858 of record NZ_JBMDIJ010000077.1, read on the forward strand.
TCTGGACCAGTGACGAATTCCGCGCCCTGCGAGGTCTTTTCTTCGCCCAGCATGTGTTGGCCGCCGGCGTCACCTCCATGGTCTGTCCCGGCGACAGCGGCCAGCTCAGCATCGCCGTGCGCAATACGGTCGATGCAGGACTCTTCGACGGCCCGCGCATCGCTGCCAGCAGCCGCGTGATCACCAACCGCCAGAGCCTCAACGATTGGTTCCCCAGCCGCGTCGGCGCGCCGGAATACTTTACTGCCGCCCTGGTCACCAGCCGCACCGAAGCCATTGCGGAAATCCGCAAGCAGGCCAAGGACGGCGTCGATCTGATCAAGATCGCCATGGACGGTACCCAGCGCCGCGCCAACGGCGAGATCATCGCCGCCTTCACCGCCGACGAAACCCGCGAGATGGTCGAGGAGGCCCATCGCCTCGGCTGCCGCGTGGCCACCCATGCCTACGGTCGCGAGGCGGTGATGTATGCGGCAAAGGCAGGCGTCGACCTGGTTTTCCACGCCTTCTACATGGACGACGCCTGCATCGAGGCGCTGCTCGAAGCCGGCACCGTCCTGGCCCCGACCATGACCTTCCCGCAGAACACCGTGGACTTCTGCCAACCCCACGACCCGGCCATCGCCACCGGCTATGCCGGCTACTGTGCCCGCACCCTGGAGCTGGGCACCCCGGTGCTGAAACGGGCCAAGGCTGCCGGCATCCCCTTCGCCTGTGGCAGCGACAGCGGCTTTGCCGTGACGCCCTACGGCGAGTGGCACGCCCGGGAGCTGGAACTGCTGGTACGACGCCTGGACTTCACCCCGGCCGAAGCCCTGTTCGCCGCAACCAATGTCGGTGCGCGCCTGATGCCCCGCGGCGAAACCCTCGGCACGCTGGAGCCGGGCAAGCAGGCCGACCTGCTGATTCTCGACGGCTCGCCGCTGGAGGACATCCGTATGCTCCAGGATCGCAATCGCCTGCAGGCGGTGTACAAGGCCGGCGAGCCGGTGAAACTGCAACGCACCGCCTACAACCCCAAGCAGGTCTCGGATTTCAACAGCCTGAAATGGACCGATCTCTACACCCGCGACCGCGTGACGGAACTGGGCAAATGGAGCCTGCCAGCATGACCGTCCTCGATTTCGAACTGGCCGCGCACCTGGCTGCCGCCACCCTGCGCCAGGCCCGTCAGCTCGGTGTCCGGCCGCTGGCAGCCGCAGTGCTGGATGCCGCCGGCCATCCGCTGGCCGTCCTGCGCGACGAGCAGGCCAGCTTCCTGCGCCCGCGCATCGCCAGCGGCAAGGCCCGTGGCTGCCTCGGCATGGGTATCGGCGGCCGGGAACTGGCGCGACGGGCGCAGGCGATGCCGGCGTTCTTCGATGCGATCAACAGCCTGACCGATGGGGAAGCGATTCCAGTGGCCGGCGGGATCCTGTTGCGCGATGCCGAAGGGCGTCTGCTCGGTGCCATCGGTGTCAGCGGCGATACCTCGGACAATGACGAGCGCTGCGCCCTGCTGGCGATTGCCGAAGTCGGGCTGCTGGGCGATACCGGCGACCCTCAGAGCTGAGCCGCTTGCTCCAGCAACAGCTGGCGGAACCACGCCAGCATGGGGTCGCCGGCCTGCTGTGGATGCCATTGCAGGGCCTGGGCGGCAGGCGGAAAGTCGATGGGTGCCGGCAGCACCCGCAACGGATAACGCTGCGCCAGCGCCATAGCCTGGCGACGGAACAGCGTGGCGATGCGCGGGGTGCCGATCACGAACTCGGCCATCAGGGAGAAGCTCTGGACCGTCGCGACCACACGCCGCTCGACACCGATGTCCTTCAGGTGCTGGGTGTCCAGGGACAGGGTCTGTCCGTCGGCGAATTCGCGCAGGACGTGCTGCCCTTCGCCGAAGCGCAGCAGATCCAGCGCCTTGCCTTCCGGCCAGTGCTCGGCGCAGACGATGCAGCACAGCTCGTCGTCGAGCAGCGCGGCGTGGGGATAAGCGCTATTGATTCGCCGTTGCGGGACGATCGCCAGATCGCTGCGCCGGTACTCCAGGGCTTGCGCTACCTGGTCGCCATCGCGGGCCAGGGACAGGTCGCGCACCGTCAGTGATGCATGGGGGGCAAGGCGGCTCAAGGCACGGCTCACCGCCGGGATCAGGGTGGCCGCCACATAGTCCGAGGCCACCAGGGTGAAACAGCGCTCGCAGCAGGCCGGGTCGAAGTCGGCGGTGGTTTCCACCAACTCGTCGGCCATGACCAGCAGCTCGCGGACCCGGGGCGCCAACTGGCGGGCCAGAGGACTGGGTTGCAGGCCGCGGCCGACGGGGACCAGCAGCGGGTCCTGGAAGTGCTCGCGCAGGCGGCCGAGGGCAGCACTGGTCGCCGACTGGCCCAGATTCAGGCGCTCGGCCGCCCTGCTTACGCTGCTTTCTTCGAGCAAGGCGTTCAGGGCGACGAGGAGGTTGAGGTCGAGGCGGCGATAGCGCATGCAGCGGTTATACCGTGCACGGCCTGGCTTGACCCGACGCATTTCCCGCTACCAGGTATCGCCCGGGACGATACCGGCAAAGTCATGGTCATAGCGCACGGCCCAGGTGCGCTCGCCAGGATTGACGAAGTCCGCGCTCATCGTCCCGTCGCTGAGCACCGACGGCTCTCCCCGGCGATGTAGGGAAATGCACTGTCGCCGAACTGGCGCATGTATCCCACCCCCAGCCCGTGGACGCCCCACAATTACGCTGGCCCGGCATTGGCAAGCGCTGCGTCCCGGACCGGGGTTGCAGCCAGTACGTCATCCGTTCGGTGCCGGGACATTGCCTCGCGGACTACCGCCGCCAGCCGCCGCAAGCCTTCGTCCAGCAAGCCAGGATCGACATGGCTGAAGTTCAGTCGCAGGTGGCCGTGGTTCGTCTCCGGGTCGGGGAAGAAGGGTTCGCCCGGCATGAATGCGACATCGGCCTGCAACGCGGCATCGAGCAAGGTACGGGTGTCCAGCGGCTGCTTCAGGGTCAGCCAGAAGAACAGGCCGCCGTTGGGCAGGTTCCAGTCGGCCAGGTCGGCGAAGTGTCGATGCAGCGCCGCCTGGAAGGCATCACGGCGGACCCGGTAGTAGCCTCTCAGTTCTTCCAGATGCTGCTTGAAGCGCTCGCTGCCCAACCACTGCAAGGCCTGCCATTGGCCCATGCGGTTGGTGTGCAGGTCGGCCGCCTGCTTGAGACACAGCAGGTGCGGGAACAGGTCCGGGCTGGCGATCAGGTAGCCGACCCGCAGGCCGGGTAGCAGGGTCTTGGACACGGTGCCGGTGTAGATCCAGCTGGCACGCTTCAGACGGCTGACGATGGGCCGGGCGTTGACGCCGTCGTAGCTCAGTTCGCGGTAGGGTTCGTCTTCGATCAGGGTGACGCCGAACTCGTCGAGCAAGGCCGCGACGGCGTCACGCTTGTGCTCGCTGTAGCAAGCGCCGGACGGATTCTGGAAGGTCGGGATCAGGTAGACGAAGGCCGGACGATGCACCTGCAGGCGGCTGCGCAATGCCTGCAGATCCGGACCATCGGCCTCCTGCGGCACGCCGATGCAGTCGGCGCCGAAGAACTGGAAACTTTGCAGCGCGGCCAGGTAGGTCGGAGCTTCCAGCAAGACTTCGGTGCCATTGTCGATATACAGCTTGGCGGCCAGGTCCAGGGCCTGCTGCGAACCGCTGACCACCAGCACCTGGCTCGCCTCGCAGGGAATGCCCAGGGCCCGGGCTTCGGCGGCCAGGAGCTCGCGCAACGCAGGCTCGCCTTCGCTCATGCCGTATTGGCCCATGGACACCGGCATGCCCGTCCAGTCCAGGGCAGGCAGCATGTTTTGCGCCGGCAATCCTCCGGCAAACGACATGACCTCCGGACGCTGCGCCGCAGCCAGGATTTCACGGATCAGGGAACCTTTAAGGCGAGTAGCACGTTCGGAGAAAGGCATGGGCAGCACCGATAGCGAGGCAGTGGGAAATGAGTCAAACTTGTTGACCGAAATTACGCCGACCTCTCAGGAAGTGTCAACATGATTGACCTAAAAAACACTGCCTCGCAGCAATTGGCGATGGAAGCCTTTTTCTTCGGCTATCAGGCTTTCACCAGCAAGGCCGACGAAATGCTCGAACGCAAAGGGCTGAGCCGCGTGCATCAGCGCATCCTGTTCTTCATCGCCCGCTATCCGAACCTGAGCGTGAAGGAATTGCTGGCGGTGCTGGGGGTGAGCAAGCAAGCGCTGAATACGCCGTTGCGACAGTTGATGGAGATGCATCTGGTGGACAGCGTCGCGTCGCAGGCGGACAAGCGTAAACGGCTGCTGGAGCTCACTGCAGATGGCGCGCGACTGGAACAGGCACTGCGCAAGGAGCAGGTGAAACTGCTGGAACGGGCGTTTGATGAAGCCGGGGAAGCGGCGGTGCAAGGATGGTTGGCGGTGAATCAGGCGTTAGGTGGGGGGGTGCTGGGGGATGGGGTTTGATGGTGTCCCAGGGCAGGTTCGAACTGCCAACCTTCCCCTTAGGAGGGGGATGCTCTATCCAATTGAGCTACTGAGACCCTGAGCCGGCAACGGGCGTCGCGCGGCGGAAGGCGTGCATGTTAACCAGCGGGGAGGTATTTGTCATTCCGTGGTTCGGGCTTTTTGCCTGCCAGAAATACCAGGGCATCATGACGGGCCGTGCATTTTGCAATGCAGCATAAGGCCATCATTGCATGATGCACGAAGCGCTTCGCTGAAAAACAATGTAACAGATTGATTTATAACAATATTTTTTATCAAGGCGAGTGGCATGGCACGTGCTGCAACAACACCAACGGAATGCAGACGACCCCACAGCCCTGGAAACTTGCCATGACCCATGCACTGCTCGCTCTCAACGCTCTGGCCCTGACCGCCGTGATTGCCATGGGCCTGATGCCCGCCAGGACGCCCACTCATTCCGTGGACTATCGCACCTCAATGCAAGCCCGCCCGGCGGTCATGGGCCAGGCGACTGAAGTACGTGCGCAACCGGTGAACGTGCATGAGCAGGAGCGCTATTCGTTTTGATCCGGCAGACCCTCCAGGCGCAATACGGCCAGCAACCGCTGGGCCGCTTCGGCGAGCGTGGTGGAGTTGTCCAGGTAATGCACATCGACGCCCAGTTCTCCCGGGACCAGTCTGTTGCGCAACAGGCGTTGTTCGATTTCTTCTGCGGATTCCCGACCGCGCCCCTGCAGGCGCTGGCGTAGGACATCCGCGGTGACGGTCAGCAGGATCGGCACCAGGTCCGGATATTTCTCACGGGCAGCTTGCAGATGTTCGCGTGAACCATTGATCAGCACCCAACGCCCCGCAGCCAGCCAGGAATCGATCTGCGCCGGAATGCCATAACGCAGCCCGTTGGCCCGCCAGTCCAAAGCGAAAGCGCCCTGCTCACGTAGCGCAACAAACTGCTGAAACGATACACTGTGCGCCTCCTCACCCACGGCCTCGGCAGAACGCGTAATCACCCGCCGTGCCACCGCTACCCCCAGCTCCTGCAGTGCTGGTTTTGCCTGGTCAATGACACTGTCCTTGCCGGAGCCGGAGGGGCCCATCAGGTAAATCAGTCGTCCCGGGACGGGCGACGAGGTCTCGCCCCTTGCGTCATGCTGCATAGCCACTATGCTCATAGATAGGAAAAGCGCAGGTATTTTAGGCGCTTTCCGTTGCCTTTTCGCTGGTCGTTATCGACAGTCAAAAAGGTGGCTGAATCGGTAGAGGTGACGAATCTTAACTTTTCAAACCAGTACTCATTTCTGATAATTGGTACTGGCAAAAAGCCTCCACCCGGTTCAATATTTGTCACAGAATTGACGCCAAGGAACCGGCGACAATGAGGCATCATTGCGACCTCATTCACAATTCAGGTTGAACATTTGACCGCATCGATGGTCCTAGTCTCATCGCGCGGCCAACTTCAAGAACCGCTTCCCCTGAACTAAACCGGTCAATTATATGCGCCCAATGAAACAGGCTATCTACTCAAGCCGCACCGCAGACAAATTCGTCGTCCGCCTGCCAGACGGAATGCGTGAGCGCATTGCCGAGGTTGCGCGTAACCACCACCGCAGCATGAACTCCGAGATCATTGCACGCCTGGAACAGAGCCTGATCCAGGAAGGCGCACTGGGCGACGAGCTGAGCATGCGCCTGGACAGCCCGGAACTGTCCCTGCATGAACGCGAGCTGCTGCAACGCTTCCGCCAACTGTCCCATCGCCAGCAAAACGCCCTGGTTGCCCTGATCGCCCATGACGTCGAAATGGCTGCGGACGCTTCCTGACTTATTCACTGAACTCGTTTCAGAACAAAAACGCCCGGTGCACAGCATCGGGCGTTTTGCTTTTCAGGACGCTTAAAAACAAAAAAGCCAGCTCGAAGCTGGCTCTTTCGTAAGGGTCTACGGATTACAGCAGGAACAGCGTCGCCAGCCCCAGGAAGATGAAGAAGCCACCACTGTCGGTGACCGCAGTAATCATCACGCTTGAACCCATGGCCGGATCGCGCCCCATGCGAGTCAGGGTCATAGGGATGAACACCCCCATGAACGCCGCCAACAACAGGTTGAGGGTCATGGCTGCCGTCATTACCACGCCCAGCGACCAACTGCCGTAGAGCAGGAAGGCCACCACGCCGATCACCCCACCCCAGATCAGGCCATTGAGCAGCGCCACACCCAGTTCCTTGCGCATCAGGCGCGAGGTGTTGCCGGGGCTGACCTGATCGAGAGCCATCGCCCGAACGATCATGGTGATGGTCTGGTTGCCGGAGTTGCCACCGATACCGGCAACGATCGGCATCAGCGCTGCCAGGGCTACCAGTTTCTCGATCGAGCCCTCGAACAGGCCAATCACCCGCGAGGCAATGAAGGCGGTGATCAGGTTGATCGCCAGCCACGCCCAACGGTTACGCAGCGAACGCCAGACCGAGGCGAAGATGTCTTCTTCTTCGCGCAGACCGGCCATGTTCAGCACTTCGCTTTCACTCTCTTCACGAATCAGGTCGACCATTTCGTCGATGGTCAGACGGCCGATCAGGCGATCGTTCTTGTCCACCACCGGGGCCGATACCAGGTCGTAACGCTCGAAGGCCTGGGCGGCGTCGTAGGCGTCTTCTTCGGGGTGGAAGCTGACCGGGTCATCGGCCATCACTTCGGCGACCTGCTTGTCCGGGTCGTTGACCAGCAGACGCTTGATCGGCAGCACGCCCTTGAGAATGCCGTCGTAGTCGACGACGAACAGCTTGTCGGTGTGGTTCGGAAGCTCTTTCAAGCGGCGCAGGTAGCGCAACACCACTTCCAGGCTGACGTCTTCGCGGATGGTGACCATCTCGAAGTCCATCAGCGCACCGACCTGCTCCTCGTCATAGCTCAGCGCCGAGCGCACACGCTCGCGTTGCTGGGCGTCAAGGGTTTCCATCAGCTCATGGACGACGTCACGGGGCAGCTCGGGCGCGAGGTCGGCCAGCTCGTCGGCGTCCATCTCCTTGGCGGCGGCGAGCAGCTCGTGATCGTCCATGTCGGCGATCAGGGTTTCACGGACCGAGTCGGAAACCTCGAGAAGGATGTCGCCGTCGCGCTCGGCCTTGACCAACTGCCATACGGTCAGACGGTCGTCGAGGGGCAGCGCTTCGAGAATGTGAGCGACGTCCGCAGAGTGCAGATCATCGAGCTTGCGTTGCAGCTCGATCAGATTCTGCCGGTGGACAAAGCTCTCTACGTGATCATTGTGCGCGCCTTCCTGACGGTGGGTCAGGTCTTCGACCAGGCGCTGGCGCTGCAACAGCTCGACCACCTGGGCAAGGCGGTCCTGCAAGCTTTCTTGCGTTTTTTTTGCTTCGATTTCAGTCATAAGCGAACTCCACTCCCAGCAGCGGAGCACGCCGGGAGGATCAATCAGTCACATCGTGATTGGCAAAACAGGCTTTTAAGTAACTACTGGGTAAGTCCATGGTGGTATTCCACAAGCCCCGGCGGGGCTGACGGGCGCAATCATACACCGCTTGAGCTGCCTGGGGCTGAAAATATCGGTGAAAACAATCGTTTGCGAAAATGACGCAGGCAAACTCCCGAATCCATCAATGCGACGGCCAGCGCTCGAAAAAGAGCACACGCACTACTGAAAAATTAGCACGCAGCCTGGTCGTATGAATGACAAATTATTTATCGGGATCAACAAATCGCGGAAAACAAAAAGCCCGCCATTAAGGCGGGCTCTTCGTTTATATGGTGCACTCGACAGGATTCGAACCTGTGACCGCTCGGTTCGTAGCCGAGTACTCTATCCAGCTGAGCTACGAGTGCAGGGTTGGTATTTGATGAACCAGATTACCGCTGGTTGAAACCGAAGCAACTTTCAGTGAAACTTGCTTCTTCTTTATGGTGCACTCGACAGGATTCGAACCTGTGACCGCTCGGTTCGTAGCCGAGTAC
>NZ_JBMDIJ010000078.1:0-27735 GCF_057808595.1 Pseudomonas sp. FG98
AGTCGTAAGCGACCGGCTCCACCCACCAGCGTTCGAAGGGGTTCCACCAGCGGAACTTGAAGTTGTAGGCGTAGAGGCGTTGGCGGGCTCGGTTGAAACGTAGGGGTTGATCCCTGGGAGAATCTACATCGAGCCTCCAGAAAATGAGAATCGACCAAATACCAAAGAGAGCAATAGAACCGAATATGAACGGCTCTTCACGCCACAGTGATCGTTCACTTGACAAGTAACTCCACAACATTTCAGCAAGCATGAAGCTCAAGATCAGAGAACACCAGGCGAGCAAGCCTCTGATAAGTGCTGCCGCTCGCGGCAACTCCAAATAGATCTCATCCTGATGATTGGGTGCATTGAATCCAAGAGTAGGAATCACACTTACCACTTCGTCAGGGCGGGGCAGATCCTCCTGCCAGCCAGAACAGGGTGGAACGAGTTTTGGCCTGCTCATAAGTCCCCCACTCCTGGCGCAGTTCTCGATTCCAGATCCATATCCGCCGGCCATTTCACCTTTGGCGCCAGGAGAAGGGCGATGTTTGCTCCCACATCGTTGTGATCTTTTGGCCGGCCAGGAGGTGGGAGTGCATCGGGGCCTTGTTGCATGTAGGTGCAGACATAGGCCCAGGCATGCTCGTCGGCCCCCATGGTGGTCAGGGGGAACCGGTCGATGACTTCGTTGGTGCCGGGCTTGACGATGGAGAGAACTACGCCGCCCTTGATGACCACTCCACTCCCCGTCGCGCCGCGCTTCAACCAGCGTTCAGCACGAACCTGGGACCAGTCGTAGGCCACGGGCTCCACCCGCCAGCGTTCAAACGGATTCCACCAGCGATATATGAAGTTATAGGCGTAGAGGCGTTGCCGGGTGCGGTTGAAGCGGAGGGGTAAATCTCGAGGAGGTGCTGTGTCGATCCTGATACAGAACCACAAGGAGCAAATCCCAAAAAATAGACAAAATAGAAACAGCAGCCAAAACTCCAATCCCAGTTTGTGTTCAATTGAAAAAAAGATCCATGACATCCGAGTCAGAAGAAAAGCCATGAGCGGCGCAAGCCAAATCATCAAACCTCTGATAAGTGCGGACGTACGGGGTAGCTCTAGATATATATAGTCTTGATGATTGGGTTTATCGAAACCCAAGTCAGGAGCCACAATCGGCAGTTCGTCAGGAAGGGGCAAATCTTCCTGCCAGCCAGAACAGGGCGGAACGAGTTTTGGCCTGCTCATAAGTCCCCCACTCCTGGCACAGTCCTCGATTCCAGATCCATATCCGCCGGCCATTTCACCTTGGGCGCCAGGAGAAGGGCGAGATTGTGCTCCATCACATTGTTGTGATCTTTCGGCCGGCCAGGCGGTGGTAGTGCATCAGGGCCTTGTTGCATGTAGGTGCAGACATAGGCCCAGGCATGCTGGTCGGCGCCCATGGTGGTCAGGGGGAAGCGGTCGATGACTTCGTTGGTGCCGGGCTTGACGATGGAAAGCACTACGCCGCCCTTGATGACCGCTCCATCCATCGTTGCACCGCGCTTTAACCAGCGCTCGGCGCGGACCTGGGACCAGTCGTAAGCGACCGGCTCCACCCACCAGCGTTCGAAAGGGTTCCACCAGCGGAAGTTGAAGTTGTAGGCGTAGAGGCGTTGGCGTGCTCGGTTGAAACGTAGGGGTAGATCCCTAGGAGGAGCTACATCGAACTTCCAGAAAATTAGAATCGGCCAAATACTGACGAGGGTAAATAAGCCGAGTTCTAACAGCTCTTCGTACCTCAGTGTTCGTTCAGTTGATAAGGAACTCCACACCATTTCAGCAAGCATGAAGCTCGTAACTAGTGCAAACCAGACCAGCAAGCCTCTGATAAGTGCGAACGCGCGAGGTAACTCCAAATAGATCTCATCCTGATGATTGGGTGTGTCGAACCCAAGAGCAGGAGCCGCAACCACCATTTCGTCAGGGCGGGGCAGATCTTCCTGCCAGCCAGAGCAGGGCGGCACGAGTTCAGGCTTTTTCATAAGGTAGACGCCTTCACCCGCTTAAAAAACTTGTCTTCAACCACAGTCAGTCGGGCTACACCGGATTCATCGTTTTTATCTGGCCAATACGCCACCTCAAGCTTCACTGCATGGAAATTAGGGGTTCCCCAATAGGCAAGCTCCCTCCAGATCGTGACTGTTTTTGACTCCGTATCGTGATGAATGACCGGAACCGACTTTAGAGGCTCGCTGTCCAGTTCTGACCCTGAAACCGGAGCAGATGGCGTTTCATCCGTTCCACCGTAACGTCCCCCGGCGATGATGACCCCCGAGGAGTCACCTGGCCGGTAAGTCCTCAGCGCCCATTCATAACGTGACGCGTCGGCGGAGTACCCGGGGAGAACAATTCTGTATTTGATGGTTCCGCCGTCCGCCGTGACCTCAGGAGTAGGTCTGTGCACGATATAGGTCACGTCAAGGTCCGCGTCCAAGCCCAACAGCGCCGCATTCAACGCGCCGATGGCTGCATCCATTTCTTGCCATTCCAGCCAGCGTCGATGCTCGACGGGCAGCCCCCAGAGCGAATGTCGCGCCCAGAACTCCAGAGGCTGCGACTCCAATCTTTTCGCCCTCACTGCAAATCCGAAAGCAATAAAGCCAAAAAGGACAGCGATGGCGAGCGGGCCGAGGAGCATGCTTGCTCCCCCAACAGAACCTAAAATCCCAGCCCCTGCAGAAAACGCAGATGCAATAGCCGCACGGCTGTAAGCATCACTTGCAGCTTCATCACCAACTTCTCCAGTCCGCCCCGCTGCCAACGCATACTGCAACCCCTCCACCGCAGTCGCCGCAGACACAATCGCCCCGCCGAATTGCAGAATTCGGCTTCCCAATCCAACCTGCACCACCCCCCCAGCAGAACGAACCGAAACCTCCCAATCCGGCCGCAACGTCTGAATAACCCCGCCAACGATCTCGACCCCCGCGCCCATCACCCCGACCGAAGCCGACACCACCGCCATCACCGCTTCGTCATGCTCGTCGCCAACCGCCGTAAGCATGTTTTTGTGGCTTCTGCGCAGCGCATCATGCTGGAAGTACAGGCTGCCCACGGACATTCCCAGATTGAGCACACCGGTCGCGTTGAAACTCATGGGATTGCGCATGCGGCGCATCGAGTCGTCGGCCAGCAGGCGGGCGTCCTCGGCATTGAGACTGAGGTGGTGGGCCAAGTCCTTCATACCGCCCTTGAGGGCAGGGCTGTCGATGCTGACGCTGCGCAGGGCATCGCCGAGGCCGTCGGCAAGACCGCCTCTCAGCTTGTCCAGGCGAGCCTTGAGGCTTTCGGCGCTTTCCGTCGTCCAGACGACGACATCGATCAGCTTGGCGTGGCTGCTGGCCAGTGCCGGGGCAAAGTAGTTGTTCATCAGCATGGTCCGTACCTTGCGCTCGGCCGGCTTGCGGAACTGCTGGTCGACTTTGGTGGCATACCGCTCGACGCCCTCGTAGAGCACTTTGTTGAGCAGCGTGAGGTACTCGCCGACCCTGAGGGATATGGTGATCCGGGTGGTTTCGACGCCGTAATAGCGCAACCAGGCCTTCCGGTGCAGTTCCAACAGCAATGCTCTGCTCTTTCCCGACAACTGCTCCCCGAGGGCATTGCTGGCAGTGGCGGCAGCGCCGAGCAACTGGCCGACAGCCTTTTTCACCTCGTTGCCCACGAACTCGTCGGCTTTCATGCCGCCGATCAGGGTCTTGGCACCGTGGAAGACCCGGGTCTGCTCGTCGCCGGCAAGGTCGTGGGCGAATTGTTCAGGCCCCGTTTTGTCGCGGTCCCGCATGGCCTTGTGGAACAGGCTGTCCTGATCTTCCAGTTGCTCCAGCCAGAGGCTGCGCGTTGCACCGAACTCCTTGGCGGTGCGGGACTCGGTGACGCCTCCGGCATGACACTTCGCCAACATGCAGACAAAGCAATCATGTGATTCAGTGACCTGGCAGTCGTAATCGTGGAGCGCCGCCAGCCGGAACGCCGCGCCGTCGTGATGATCGGCATAGAGCTCGGCGAGGTCGTCGACAGTCTTCTGCCAGGCCGCCAGGGTCTTGTCGTAGTTGTCCTGGAACGTCTTGCGGTCTTTTTCGTTGTAGCGCTCGTCGAGCCGTTCACGGGCATCGCCGATGGCTTCGGCAGCCCGGGCTTTCTTCTCCGTCTCCAGATTTGGGACCGCTAGGGGTTCCATGTAGAAAGGGTGCCCGTGGGACTCGGAGATGGCGTTGTAGTCCTTCCGTTCCTTGACCACTGCCTCGGCCTCCTCAATCGCACGGGCACGCGCTGTGCTGACCTGGAACTGACGAATACCGAGCAAAGTCTGGGAGGTGAAGTGCTTGAAACACCGCTCCGGTTCGGCAATCCATTTCTGCATGGCCTGATAGCGCAACAGGCGCTGGGCATTCAGCTCCTGGACCATGCCGAGGGGATCGGGCAGGACCAAGGCCAGCACACCCTTGGGCAACTGATATTCCTTGGTCACGGTACGCACATGCCCGGCCATGGCACGCAGCCGGTCATTGCGCGGGTAGAAGCCATGCACGCTGTGGAAATCGCCGGCCATGGACTGGGCATATTCAAAGACCTGATGCAGTTGCAGGTCGTTTTCGGTCATGGCGATGCCGACACTGGCCGGGTCCTCGCGGGCGACCTTGAGGTCGAGCTTGTAGAAGCGCTCGTCGAGGTTCATGCCGTCGACCACGCCGCCATGCTTGTAGGCGCGCAGCACCTCTTTGGGCCAGGGGTCGTTGGCGATGGCCAGCCAGGCGGTGGAGTACCTGTGGGTATTGATATTGAGGAAAGCGGCGGGAATGTCATGGTCCTGCTGGACGCAGAGCTTGCTCAAGGGCACCGGTTCCTCGCGCGGGATCTGGAGCGCTGGGAACTGACGCAAGGCACCCTCGGGAGTGATCTGGTAGGCCTGCCAATATTTGCGGTCGAGCAGGACATAGAGGAAGCCGCGGCGCAGGATGCGCGGCTGGTCGGGCACCATGCGTACGGCCGTGACTTCGGAGTCACGGGACACCGGCAGCGCCTGGGTTTGCCAGGGCTCCGGAGCATAGGCAGCGCGCAGCGGCAGGATAGGCAGGCCCCAGCGCTGGCAGGTCATGCAGCGTTCGAGGGGGACCGGGTCGAGTTGCTCGGTGGCCGCCTCGAGGTTGAGCTCGGGCTTGAAGTTGATGTTGAAAGTCATGAGTAATCCTCCGCTCGGGGCAGCTCGGCAAAGATGCGTTTCCAGTCGTTCGGGGTGTATTTCGTGAAATGGCTCAGCAGGTCTCCATCGCCCGCCCGCGCTTGGTCGATGGCTTTCTGGATATCCGGGTGCTGTGGCAGATCGGGGTGATAGAACACCCGGTGCAGGCTGAGGACGATAAGGTCGCGACTGTCTTTGAGACCGAGCCTGCGGGCATCACGGATCAGGCGAAAACCGTGCACACCTGCCTGGGGCGGTAGCACCGATTTACCCGTCCAGCCCCACGGGGCAAATACCGGAGGGTTCTCCACCGCATACCGCCAGACGCCCAGGAACCGCCGAATCACCGGCGCCAGTTGCTGGGTCTCGCGGACCAGTTGGGGAAGTTCCGAATCAGGGAAGTAGTTGGTGCTGCGTATCTGGTTGTAGCCCTCCTCCCAACTGACCGGGAATAGCCATACCCGGATCGGCCCCAGCAAGTCGCCAGCCTGGGGGCCCATCGCGCCGACCAGCAACTCCAGCCTCAGGGGTTCGAACCAGGGCGAGGGCCAACCGTCTTCGGAAGCGGTGGTCTCGCAGCGGGTCGCGATATGGCTGGCGATGACTTCCAGCGGCTGCTCACTGGCCAGCCAGCCGCAGATATAGCGTCGGTTGTAGTCAAGGTCCCACTCGGCGTAATCAGTGCTGAGCTCAAGATAATGCGGCGCCACCTCCTCGCCCGGCGCGGCCAGCTGAATCAGCGCGGGACAAAGCTCGGGGGTGTGGCTGAGGTCTGGTCGCAGTACGCGCGTGACTGCACTGGCACCCAGCGACTCGATCAGCGACGGCACGCTGAGCGCATGATCCAGCGCACATTCGGCCTGCCCGTCCACCAGCAGGTAGATGTAGTCATCCGGTGAACGGTACTGCCCGGCAAAATTGGTGATGGACTCTCTGCTCATCCTTTTTGCTCTCCGCATTTGGCTTTTTCTGCACTCATGACCTCACTAACCAGGCTCAGGCTGTTGCTGCCGCCGCCTTTCACTTTTTTCATGGGGCCCTTGAGCGTGAGCTCGATGCCATCCAGGGTGATGCCCGCGGCATCGATGCGCAGCGTGCCGCCAGGGCCCTTGAGGACCAGGGTGTCGGCTACATGGATTTCATACGCACGGGTGTGATGGACGATGCGCTGGCTCGCGTGCAGGCTGGCCTCCCCTTGCACCTGCTGTTTCAGATGCCCACCGATCTCGATGTGGTGATCGGCGGTCGTCGTGTCATAGCGGTCATGGCCGACTACTTCGGTACGCTCACCGGCGGTGCTGATGCTGTGATTGCGATCGATCACCAGCTCATCGTCCTCGCCGATCCGGTGCCGGCGGTTGCGTCCGATGAGCAGTGTTTCGTCATTGCCCACGGTGTCCTTGCGGTCGTGGCCGATGGTGAGGGTTTCGTCGTTTTCCACCTGCTCGCTGCGGTCGTGGCCGACGAAGGTGGTTTCGTCATGCTGGACGACGTTGTTCTGGTCCCTCTGCGCGTGGATGAAAACCTCTTCCTGGCCCCCCTCGTCCTCGAAGCGCAACTCGTTGAAACCATCGCCCTTGTGGCTCTGGCTCTTGATGGTCATCCGGGTCTTGTGCCGGGGTAGCTCGTAAGGCGGGCGCTGTAATGCGGAGTAACATCTTCCCGTGATGACCGGCTGGTCAGGGTCCCCGTCAAAATTGGAAACAATTACTTCCTGGCCAATACGCGGTATCGCCATATGCCCCCACAGCGCCCCGGCGATGTTCTGCGATACGCGGACCCAGCAGGAGCTGTGCTCGTCTTCCTTACCTTCCCGGTCCCAAGGGAACTGCACCTTCACCCGGCCAAATTCGTCGCAGTAGATCTCCTCGCCCGGCGGGCCCACTACCCTGGCCGGCTGCGGACCGTCGATGCGTGGCTTGGGCAAGGCTTCAGGACGCCATTCGGTATCGTCCGGCACCAGGGTGGCGATGCAGTTGTAGTGGGTGCCCTGGCGTGCGTCGGCGCTGTCTTCGGCGAGGCTGGTGTATTGCTTGCCGTGGTGCTCCAGGTGAGTCGGGCGCCAGCCGCGGTTGAGGTCTTCACGGGGGTGGCCAATCAGGTCGAAGCAGATGCCCGGTACCAGCCGTGCGTCGTCGCCCTCGGCGATGACCTGGCAGGCATCGCCACGTAACCCGCGCAGGCGGTCGCGGGTGAAGGCCTCGCCAGCTTCGCCCTTGTAGCGGCCGGGATAGTCGTAGCGCTCGTAGTTGCGGTTCTGGTGCTGCAGGTCGCTGGCTTCGCGCCGGGTCTGCTGGTTGTACTTGGGGTTCTTGAAGCTGTAGTCGCGCTGCACCTGGCGGGCGGTGCGCACGTTCTCGGTGTAGATGAAGCGATGTAGGGCCGGACCGGGACGGTCGCCGCCGGGCTTGGCGTTGTACTCCACCGGCAGGCCGGGCTGCTTGCCGAAGATCCACAGGCGGTCGCAGTGGATCAGGCGGTGGCCTTCGGCGCTGTGCTGGAAGCCGTAGAAGAAGCCTTCTTCTCTCATTATCCGCTCAACGAACGAATAGTCTGAGTCCCCGCTCTGGACGCAATATTCTCTTGTTTCATGGGGATTGGTGACGCGCTGCTCGTAGTCGAGAGTGAGGGCGTGTTTCTTCAGCATCGCGGTAGCGATGTCGGGCACGTTGAGGGTCTGGAAGATGCGCCAGTCCGAGGCCAGCTTCATCCGCGCCAGGCGCGGCTCGACCACGGCGTGATAGCGGGTGCGGCGAAAACCGGTGTCGCCCTGCTGGAACGAACTGACCGAGCCGTGCACGTAGCGCACCGGCTGTTCGCCTTGCCAGAGGGTGAACAGCGCCGGGCGGTCGAGGACTTCAGCGAAGTCGACGGCGGGGTTGGTGCAGCTCAGGTCGATGTCTAGGCGGAAGGTTTCGGACAGTCCTTCGCGCAGGCGGAATTCGACAACTTCAAATTCATCGTTACCCGCGCTGAAGGTAAAGCGCAGATCGGATTGGACGGGCATGGAAAGTCCTTGTCAGCCCGCAACCGGGCCAATGCTCCTGGTACAAGAGAAAGTGACCGGCGCAAGGCTGCGCCGGTCGCCTGGAACGCCTGCGAATCAGGCTTCCTGTGGCTTGCGCCAGTCATCCGAGGCTTCGGTGCCGGAGATGCCGTGGCTCCAGGTGACCTTGCGGTAGGCCATGGCGACCTTGATCAACTGGGTGTACCCGGCGTTATGCGGGTCCTGGACGTGGGGCAGCACGGTGCTGATGTTGACGATGGTGGCGTCTTCCAGCTTGGTGGTGAAGAAGTGCTCCTGACGGCCCTCGGTCGAGGTGCGGTACCACTTCACTTCCACTTCCGACAGGGTCTCGCCGTTGGCCAGGGCCTGGTACAGCATCGGCGTGGCCTTGTTCAGCGCTGCGGTGAAGATGAACGGCTTGTGCACACGCTGGCCTGCGGGCTGGCCGCTCTGCGGGTCGGTCGGGGTCTCGATGCGGTGCTCGATTTCCTGGACCAGGATCTGGTCTTCATGACCTTCCTGGTAGACGTTGCCCACGGACTCGGCGGTAAAGGCGCCTTTGGTGATATGGCCCTGGGTCTGGCCGTGAATGCTGATATAGGCAGGAGTCGGCATTAATTGCTTCCTTGGTTTGAATAAAGTGAAGGCCTTGTGGGCCATGGCGCCATCGCGGATGGCGAGGGGTTGCGGGCAAGCGTCAGGTCGAGTCGACAGGCATTGAATGCTCTCCATTGGCACAGTGATTCGGCCCCTGACCGAGAGGTCCGGGGGTCATGACTTGAGGATGAATTCGAGGGACTGGAGTACCTGTTGGGTGGTGCTCTCCAGGCGCATGGAGAAGTACAGGTACACCCCGGTCAGGACCACGCCGGCGAGTGCCCATGGCGTCCACAACGGCCACTGGAAAGCCCGGCGGTAGCGGCGGGAGCTGGCGCTGGCGGGTTCGTCGAACAGGCGCTCCGGCGGATCGCCACGCTGCGCGCGCACGATCCGGTGCAGCTTGACGATCAGGCCGTTAAGCACTTCCTGGCTGTCGTGCTGCTGGCCGTACTTGCCCTGGAAGCCCAGGCACAGGCACATGTACTTGAATTCAAGAATGTGTTGGTAGCGGGCCGGGTCCATCTGCATGCGCGCCAGGACGGTGAAGAATTTTTCGCCACCCCAGGTCTCGTTGTGGTGGTAGCTGAGCAGGGAGCGGTTCTGCCAGCTGCAATTGCGGCCCCATGTAGTGCCCATGGCGGCCTCGTCGATGAACACACACAAGGCATAGCGGTAGGCCAGTTGCGTGGCAGGGTCATAACCGCGTTGCCGGGCTTCTTCACAGATTGCGCTGATCTGCTCCCTGACGACGAGGTACAGCTTGTCTCCATCGACTCCGTCGTCCATGCGACGTATCCGGATCACCAGGCCAAACAGGGGCTGGGCTGCATCGATCAGGGGATTGAGGCTATGACCACGCATCTGGAATTGCAGACCGACATCATGGTTGATGGCGCCGACCGGCGTGTGAGTCGGGTCGTCCTGTTTCTCCGACGATTTACTTTCGATCTGGGTAATGTCGCTCATGTCATTCACTCCGGATCGCCCAGAACTGCAATTGCAGCTCGGGGAAATCACCACTGATATGGAAGCCGAAGCTCTTGGCGCCTTTTGGCATCAAGGCCTGCCAACTGGCCGCGGTGCGGTCGAGCTGGAAGTAGGTGAAGCCGGCATGGAACGGCAGGTGTCTTGGTGCCACCGGCAACGGGGTGAGGGCGATGCCGGGCAGTTGCAGGCGGATGAGCTCGTGGACTTTGTCCTGGGAGGCCACCTTGGCCTGCTGGAGGAACAGCTGGCGCAGCTTTTCCAGGGGCATGCGGGCATGCACGGCGAGGATGAAGTCGGCACTTTCCACCAGGCTGGCGTCGTTGACCTGGGCATGCAGAAGGCCTTTCCCCTGCTTGACCAGCGGCAGCGAGACGGCACGCGGCTGCAGCACGGTGGAGAGCTGCCGGCGCAGGGTCTGCTCCAGCAGCAGGAAGGTGTTTTTCGGGTTGTCGTGCTGGTAGCGAGGAAACTCGGGAGCCAGGCGCTCGTCATCGATGCAGGTGGCCAGTTCGCCCGCCGCCTGGCCACAAGCCAGGTAGGCCTCGACTGGACGCACATCCGGATCCCGGGCCAGGTGACGGAAACGGTGCTGCCAGCGATTCAGCGCCTGCAGCAGGCTGAAGTCGGTGAAGTCGGCGACGCCGGACTGACCGGGCGAGCCGATCCGCTGGGCGATGCTCTTCGCCCGCTCGTGCATCAGCGACGAGATTTCCTCCATGAAATGCGCCAGCGGACGAATACCGTGGAGGTACAGGCCGGTGACGTAGAACCCGGTGTCCATCAGCAGGCTGCCGTCGGGTCGCAGGTCGAGGATGCGGCCCAGGGCCAGGCCGCTGAAGGCGCTGCGGTCGTCGCGCTCCAGGGCCAGTTGCAGGTTGGGCACCGCCAGGTCCAGCGAGGCATAACCACCCTCGTGGCTATGGGTGTCGCGGACCTCCTCCGGAGACAACAGGTAGCGGCTGTTGCCGTAGCTGTCGGGCCAGCGCACCTGGCTGGTGCCATCGGCACGCAGTTGCAGGGTGAGATAGACCGTCTGGTTGGCGGCGCCGGCATCGGCAATGGACAGCGGTGCCGGTGGCGGCTGGTCGTGGGGGATGTCGAACGGCGTGCCATCCGGCATGACCCCCTTGGCGCGGACGATGGCGATCTTGCCGAAAGCGAGGAATTCCTGGTTGAGTTCGAGCTCGGAAAATCCATAGCCGTAGCGGCTGCCGCTACGCGCGTCGATGCGGTGTTCCAGGTAGCGGGTGGTTTGCTGGAAATGCTGGGGCTTGACGAACAGGCCCTCGTTCCAGACGACGGGATTGCGGGTGGTCATCGGTAGTTACTCGCTTGGGAGCCAGCGCAGACCGGGTTGCGCACCGGCCGGTAGCTTTCATCGGTGATGGCGACGCGGCTGCCTTGCAGCATCACCATGAGGGGGTATTTGCGACCGCGGGATGCAATGCGGAACACGTCGTGCCAGCGCTCGGCACTGGGCGTATGGAAATCGGCCACCACCGCGATGTAGCGGGCGTCCTCATCGACAGCGGCGAACTCGATGAACTTGAACTGGCCGGGCACGAGGATGTAGTCGTCCGAGGCCAGCAGCGTGCTGCCCAGGGCCTTCTCGGGCGCCTTGCGCAGCTGTTCGGGGTCGGCGTTCTCCAGCAGGGAGTCGTCTTTCAGTTGCAACACGCGAAAGCCGATGGGGGTGGCGTTGCCCGGCGTGGCGCGCACCTCGGGCGCCCTGGTCAGCCCCGTGCCACGGCCGTACTGGCCCAGCTCCGGATTACCCAGGGTCGTCGTCCAGGCAGCCTCTTCGTCAACGGAAGACACCTGCCCCTGGCGCAACATCCAGGCCGACGGGACGGGCCGCCGCGCTGTCGCGGTAGCACCGAACAGGGTTTCAGGCTGCGACTTGCCGAGGGTCAGTGGTGGCGCCTGCTCGTCGACGACCAGGCCGGGAATGGCCAGGCGCTGGCGCACGGCCAGGGCGCCGAACGACTCTGCCGAGCCGTGTTCGAGCTGACCGAGCAAGGCCTGCAAATGCGCGACGAGCTCGTCCCTGCTGGCGCTACGCAGATTGACCGCGAAAGGACCGTGCCCCTCCAGAGCAGCCTGCTCCTCCACCGGCTCGACCGCCGCGCAACTGACCGGATTGGGATTGACGTCGGCACTGGCATACAGGCTCAGGGCGACCTGGGTGGGCTGGTCATCAGCGCTCCCGACCTGGATGGACGGATCCATCAGGACCTGGCCGGTCTTCTTGAACACGTTGCCCACGCTGCTGCAACCGGCAAGGACGGTCGCGGCGAGCAGGAGCGCGATGACATGCTTCATCATGCCTCCGCGCGCACGGCCTGGTCGAAGGCCTGTTCGAAGACCTCCCAGAACAGCTTGTCGAAGCCTTGCTGGCGCCCGGAAGTCAGTTCTTCGTAGTAGTGCCCGTACATGCTCCAGGCCCAGTCGCCCGCCTGCGCCTGTTCGCCGCGAGCCTGGCGATAGCGCTGGAAGCGCTGCTCCAGTTGCTCGGGGGCAAACGCCTGCAGGAGTGCGGCGAGCCCGGCATTGATGGCCTTGTGCACGGCAACCTGCTGACGGCGGATCTGCTCCAGCGACTCCTCCACCGCCGCTGCCGGCGACAGGTGGACAACGCTGCGCTCGCTGGAGAACAGCGCGCGCACGGTGTCCGGATAGTCCAGGCCAAGGCGCAAGGGGTTGTCTTCGATCGGCTGCAGCGTGCGTCCGGCCAGGGAAATGCGCTGTTGTTCGCCGGGCTGGGCCACGTTGAGCGCACAGAGCCCGCGAATCATTGCTCCGAGGGTGCGGCCCGCTTCGTTGAGCAGTGCGTAGGTCGCCTGTCCGTCGACGGCCCCGATCGGCGCACCGATGCCGTCCACCACGGGCTCGACCAGGCTGGCGGGATCCGCTGCGCTGGAAAGCTGGCGTTGCAGCCACTCTTTGCTGGCGGCGGGCTGGATGTCCTGTTCCGGCATGTCGGGTTCTCCTGGTGCATGCTTGGGGGCGCCATAGATGGCTTCGAATTGGGTGGCAACGTCGGCCTGGGCGGCCAGTGACCTGGGCGGGCGCAGGTCGTGGTCAAGCGAGGTGGGGTTATCGAGACAGGCGTCGAGTGCCCGCAACGGGTCGAGCAGGCCGTGGGCCGACGGCGGCGTACCCAGGTCCTGGAACTCGCCCCAGCCTGGCGCCTGCCGGGTGTCGGCTTCGGCCTCCTCCGCTGCGGCGGGCAAGGTGTCCATGTGCTCGACCAGCAGTTGAAGGGGCTCGTCATCGAGTGCAGGGGCATGGGCATCGTCCAGGCGCACGGAGATCCGGTACGGCCCGATGTGCAACGTGTCGCCTTCGCTCAACCTGGCGCGGATACCCGTTCCGAGCGGCCGGGTCTGGTCGTTGACGATCGTTCGCCCACTGCAATCGAGAAGCAGAAAAGCACCGTCCTGGTAGAGGATCTGGCAGTGCTGCGCCTGTACCCGACGCTGACTGTCGTGCAACACCCAACTGGCGCCGGCCGAGCCGATGCTGCCGCCTGTGCGATCGAAGATATGCGAGGGCTTGCCGCCCTGCTGAAGCGCCTCGGGGTTGTCCACGAACAGGGACAGGAGCGGTTCGGGTTTGGCCTGGGTCATGTGCGCACCGTGAGTCGGACGGGGGAAGGCACGCACCGCTGCGGTTGCTCGAGGAAACTGCTCCAGCCGAGCTGGCAACCGGTGTCGTGGCCAAGGTTGAAAGACGGGACCTCGTCGCTGCACAGCCCCAGTTCGAGGTCGCAGGGGGTCTGGTCGCGCAGCAGGTAGGCGACCAGCATGCGCAGGCTCTCGAAGTTCTCGCCGTTGGGCAGGAACTCGCGAAAGCGAGCCTGCGACAGGTTGCTGATGACGATGGTGAACTTGCAGTGGCGCGTGCGGACGCTCTCGCCAATGCGGAAGCTCTCGCCCAACTGGCCGTTGTGCCGCGCAAGCTGCGTGCGGTCGCCCTTGGGGATGTCGCAATGGCGCAGTTCGAAATCACGCAGGCTGACGTCGGCCAGGTCGAAGCAGTGGGCGATCAGCCCGGTCACCATGGCTGGCGAACGACTGCGATGCACCACCGAGCCGGCGAAGCTGAGCAGGCGTCCCCAGGCGATCGGGGTGGCGCCGCGAATGGCATCGTCCTTGAGCCCCACCAGGGCGAACAGGCGCTGCGACAGTCGATCGCTGGCTCCGGCGCGGAAGCGGATGTAATGCCGGTATTTGCGCCAGCCCTGGTGCAGCAGCGTCAGCAGGCGGTGGTTGAAGAAGTCGAAGAACGCCGGGCGGATGCCCTCGCCCTGCCCGGCCTCGTAGGCCAGGCGTTCAAGGTAGTACGACGGCAGCGGCGAGTCGGGCCCGTGCACACCGAGGAAGGTCGCCTGCACCAGGAACTGGTGTGGCAGATCGTCGTCCAGACGCTGTGCCAGGGACACATCCGAGGCCGGAAAGCCCATGCCCGCGCAATTGCTCAGGCGGATGCGCTGCTGCTCGGCGGCATAGGCCTCGTCGGACTCCAGATCGTCGCCATGCAGGCCGTGCAGGCGTTCGAGCAGGCAGAAGAAGTCGTGCTCCCTGGCTTCGGCCAGCAAGCGGTCGGTCAGATCAGGGGCTGGGTGCCGCTGCGCATTGGCCATGCGTAGTGCTCCTGATTCTTGACGTTGATGACTTCCAGCATGTGGAACGAGGAAATGCTCGCGTACACGGACAGGAAATGACTCAGCACCGTGCCGAACAGGTACAGCTCGCCCTCGCAGGAGAAGCCGTCCTGGTCGAGCCTGACCAGGCTGCGCTGGCCACGGATGGGCAGCGCCTTGAACATCCGTTCGACAGGGGCGGTGTGCACTTCGAGCAAGGCGTCCAGGCGCATCTGCGTGGCACGTGCCCGCTGGATATCGTGATGGGCGGCAAAATCGTAGGCGCGGATGACCGCCTTCAAGGGGTCGGCCGACAGCAGCGACAGGTAGGTGGGCGACAGGTTGGAGATCAGTGTCCACAACAGGTCGCCGTCCAGCACCGGCCGGTACGACGGGGTTGGCGTGGTCAGGTTGCGGCAGGACACGAAGTTGGGCATCCCCGGCGTGCGCACGCAGATGTCGCCCACGGCCAGGGACAACGGCAGGTCGCGGTTGCTGCAGGTCAGCGAGAAGGACACGGTTTCGTCGCGGCCGACATAGCGCTGCTCATCGCTGCGAACGAACGACAAGCGATGCTCGACGCCCTCGTCGATCAACGACTGGGCGACGCGGGTGCGGTAGTAGAGGACCGTGCGGCCCCGCTCGAAGTCGATCTGGTGACGCAGGGACTCGAACGGCTGGTAGGTGCGCAGCCAGGTGTCGGTGTTTCCGGTGCCTTCGCTCTTCCAGCCATCGACGCGATCGATGCTGAAGATCTCGTAGGCATCGGGCCGGCCCCCGGCGGGCCGCAGACGGTAGTCGAGGGTTTTTCCGCTCAACCTGACCGGCTCGGCCTCGTGCTCGAACAGGTTGATGGCGGGCGCGCAATGCAACGCCAGGTCGCCGGTGCGCACGCGCAGATCGTCCGGCATCGGCCGGCTGAAGGTGAATTCGAGGCGGATGCGCTCCGTCTTGGTCGTGGGCCAGAGGGCGCGCAGTCCGGTGAGGCCGAAGAAGAAATAGCGCCGCGGGAACAGGAAGTACTCCTGCAGGATGCGGTAGCCGTCCAGGGCATTCTTCGGATAGGGCAGCAATGCTTCGTCCGGGCTGAATCCCGGAAACACGATCTGGTTGGCCGAGATGTGCCGGACCACTCCGTCGCACTCCAGGCGCACACCGGCCAGGTACCTGGACAGCCACAGGTACAGGGTCATGGCGTTGTAGTCGCTGCCACTGAGGTAGAAGTCCAGCCGGTCGCAGCCATAGGTGCTCGGCGGATTGCTCGACACGGTGAGCAGATCGACCCGTACCGTCGACTTCTCCAGCGAGTGGGCGTCGCTGACTTCGTCGATCTGCAGTGGATGAATGTCGACGTCCGAGCAGATGCGGTATTCGCATTCCACGCCGTCGATGCTGCGCGAACGCACCCGCGTGCCTCTCGCGATCCGCTGGCGCCCGGTGATGGAGCGATCCTCCAGCGGGAACTGCATGATGGTGGCGCTCGGCAGCGGACGCAGGTAGTTCGGCCACAGCAGTTGCAGCAAGGGGTGGGTCAGCTCGGGAAAATCGTCGTCGATCTTCAGCCGCAGCCGGGCGGTGAGAAAGGCAAAGCCCTCCAGCAACCGCTCGACATCCGGGTCACTGGCCTCGTCCCCGAGGAACCTGGCCAGTTGCGGGTTCTTGCGTGCGAATACCCGGCCCAGCCGGCGCAGGTAATCGAGTTCCTCGCGGAACTTGCTCTTCAGTGACATCGAGCCTCCTTGGCCATGATCTTCACAGCACCAGAATCCGTTGTTGGCGTTGATGAACCAGCAGGTCGATCTCGACCTGCTCGGCTGCATCAACGAGTGGCACCTGGCAATGCAGGCGAAAGCACAGGCCGGGGCTGTGCTCGTCGGCCGCGACCGGATGAACGTCCACCACCCGCACACGCGGTTCGTAGCGGGCGACCATTTCGCGGATGTCGTGGCAGATCTGGGTTCGGAGCTCCAGTGGCCCGACAGCGGCATCGTTCATGTCGGGCAGCCCCAGGTCGGGACAGCTCTGCGAGCTGCCCCGGCGGGTGTTGAGCAACTGCTCCAGGTTGGTCTTGATGGCCCTGACCCGATCGCCCGCCAACGCCTTGCCGGTACGCGAGCGCAGGGGCGGCAGGTCGGGGTCGAGGCGATTGAACAGGCTGCCCGGCCCTGCCGCTGGCGACGTGGTGGAATTCACCCTCATTCCTTATCCAGTCGACCGACGAGGGAGAGCTCGAAGTTGGCGCCCATGTACTTGAAATGCGGGCGAACCGACAGCGACACCTGGTACCAGCCCGGGTTGCCCTCGGCGTCCTGCACCACGATGTTCGCCGCCCGCAGCGGCCGCCGGCTGCGCACGTCGGAGGACGGGTTTTCCTGGTCGGCGACGTACTGGCGAATCCAGTTGTTGAGCTCGCGCTGCAGGTCGGGACGTTCCTTCCAGCTGCCGACCTGCTCGCG
This sequence comes from Pseudomonas sp. FG98, assembly GCF_057808595.1. Classification (NCBI taxonomy): domain Bacteria; kingdom Pseudomonadati; phylum Pseudomonadota; class Gammaproteobacteria; order Pseudomonadales; family Pseudomonadaceae; genus Pseudomonas; species Pseudomonas sp. FG98. The sequence goes on from NZ_JBMDIJ010000078.1 coordinate 16,899, forward strand.
CTGCAGCACCTTCAGGTAATGCGCCAGGCGGTTGATGATCATCATGTAGGGCAGTTGCGTACCCAGCATGTAGTTGGTCTGTGCCGCCTGGCCTTCCGGGGTCTTGGCGAACACCTTGGGGCGCTGTACCGAGTTGGCCGAGAAGAACGCGGCGTTGTCGCTGTCCTTGCGCATGGTCAGCGGGATGAAGCCTTCGCTGGAAAGCTCGAACTCGCGCCGATCGGAGACCAGCACCTCGGTAGGAATCTTCGCTTGCAGCTGGCCGAGGGACTCGTAGAGGTGCACCGGCAGGTCATCGACCGTACCACCGGACTGCGGGCCGATGATGTTCGGGCACCAGCGATACTTGGCGAAGCTGTCGACGATGCGGCTGGCCAGGGCGAAGGAGGTGTTGCCCCAGAGGTAGTGGTCGTGATTGCCGCCGATGCTCTCGCGATAGTCGAAGCTGCGGGCGGGGTTTTCGAGGGGATCGTAGGGCTGGCGCAGCAGGAAGCGCGGCATGGTCAGGCCCAGGTAGCGGGCATCCTCGGAGTCGCGCAGGCCACGCCACTTGGTGAAGCGCGGGCCGCCGAAGATGTCCTTCACCTCCTTGAGGTTGGACAGCTCCTGGAACGACTCCAGGTCGAGCATTTCCGGACCGGCAGCACCGAGGAACGGCGCATGGGCCATGGCCCCGACCGAGGCCACGTAGCCGAGCAGCTTGATGTCGGGAGCCGACGGCCCGAAAGTGTAGTTGCTGACCATGCAGCCCACCGGCAGGCCGCCAAACTGGCCGTAGCCCGAGGTGTAGACGTGCCGGTACAGGCCACTGCGGGTGATGTCGCCAGCGCTTTCGAAGTCGTCGAGCAACTCCTGCTTGCTGACCTGCAGCACGTCGATGATGGTGTTTTCACGGAAATCGGTACGGTCGACCAGGAAACGCAGCCCGCGCCAGCTCGACTCCAGCGCCTGGAACCCCGGGTTGTGCAGGATCACGTCCACCTGCTTGCCGATCCTGGCGTCGATCTGCGCCAGCATCTGGTCCACCCGCTGCTTGTTGATCGGCTGCTGGCGATCAGACGACTTGAGCATTTCGGCGATGAACGCCGCCACGCCGCGCTCGGCGACGGCATAGCCCTCCTGGCTGGGCTCGATGCGTGTCTGCGCGAGGATCTGGGCCAGCAGGCCACCTTGCTGATGGGAGTCTTGTTGTTGTTCGACAGAAGCGGTGTGCGCTGTTGTCATGCTCATATCCTTTGAAACCTGAATGGAATGAATGCCCGGCCTCGCAGCACGAGGTACCGGCGACGGGACACGGCTCGCGCACTGCCTTCGTGCGCAAGACACATCTCGTCTCTCGGAAGTTGTTGCGGACGGAACCCGCTGGCGGTCAGTCCTGGCTTGCGCCGAGTACTGCCTCCAGTTCGCTGGCCAACTGGCTGCGCGTGGCCTCGTCGCCCAGCATTGCCTGCAACTGCTTGCGGAATTCGGGAACGTTGCCAAGCGGCCCCTTGAGGGCGACCAGCGCCTCGCGCAGTTCGAGCAGCTTGCTCAGCTCGGGCACCTGGCGGGCGATGGCATCGGGGCTGAAGTCGTCGATGGAGTTGAACTTCAGGTCGATATCCAGCGTGTCGTCGGTACCGTCTGCCAGTACGCTGGACACACTTTCCCTGAAGCCGATGTTCTTCTCGGCCATGACATTGTCGAAGTTGTCCTTGTCGACCCGGACCGGGATCCGGTCCTCCAGCGCGCTGTCTTCGTCGCGCCCGATGAAGTCCCCGGCTACCAGCAGGCGCAGCGGAAGTTCGACTTCCTCCTGCTCGCCATTGGTTGCAGGAACGTAGGTGATATTGATGCGTTCTTTCGGGGCTACAGACCCGTTCTTGTTTGCCATGAAACCACTCCTTCGGAAAATCGCCGCATGAGTTGGTATCCAGCACAACGCCAGCACATAAACAACGGCGCACAACGACGCCACGACGAATTCGAATGAACCCGTAGCCGGACAGATCGAAGCCATTACGCCGAGCACGCGGCAATTAGCGGATGCCAACTCACAAACGCCGCCAAGACTAGTACAAGGCCAAACAGCAAAAAAATAGGAAATTTCCGAAAGTGCAGGTCGGAATTACTTCAAGAACCTCATTTTTAGGCTGAGGGAAATTTCCAAATAGTTATCGGAAAATTCCTATATACGGGAAATCAACTTTAATGCTTTCTTTCCGCACTACAGCGTGCCGTCGATTTTTCGAGAACTTACAAAAGAAACAATATGTAACTAGCAACATATTGAAACTTTATTTGATGAACAGGCACGCAACAAGGAAAACCCTCCCTCTTATCAAAGGCGATTTTCAATAAATGATCACGGTTGATCTGGCTACGCTAATAGAACGTCTCGGACCCTGTTGCCGACTGGCCCTGGAGGAAGCAGGAAACCTGTGCATCGTCCAGCGTGGCGCGGAAGTGACCGTCGCTCATTTGTTGACGGCCTTCCTCGGCCAACCGGCTTGCGACGTGCGTGTCGCCCTCGCGGACGCGGGGCTGGATGTCGACGCGTTGCGCCATACCCTCTCCAGCGATGTCAGTGACCATGATGCGCGACACGGCCAGTACCCGTCCTTTTCACCGCTGCTCGCCGACGCCTTGCAGGACGCCTGGCTGCTCAGCTCGGTAGAGCTGGGGCAAACCCACATCCGCAGCGGCGCGGTGTTCCTCGCGACCTTGCTCAGCCCGGCCCGCTACCTGCCCCTGGCCGCCATCCGGTTGCTCGATGGGATCAATCGCGAAACATTGCGCAAACAATTTAGCGAGCGCCTGTCGGCGTCTGCCGAAGCCCCGGAGCGCAACGGTGCCGCGGATGCGTCGAACGGCATGCCAGGCGAGGACAGTGCCCTGGCCCGGTTCGGTCACAACTTCACCGCCCAGGCACGGGACGGAGAGGTTGACCCGGTGCTGTGCCGCGACGCGGAGATAGACCTGATGGTCGACATCCTTTCCCGCCGGCGCAAAAACAACCCGATCGTGGTGGGCGATGCCGGCGTCGGCAAGAGCGCCGTGGTCGAGGGCCTGGCGCAGCGCATCGTGCAAGGCCGGGTACCCGAGTCGCTGCACCGGGTCGAACTCTGGGGCCTGGACCTTGGCGCCCTGCAAGCCGGAGCGTCGGTCAAGGGCGAGTTCGAAAAGCGCCTGAAGGCCGTGATCGACGAGGTCCGGGGCTCGGCCTGGCCGATCATCCTGTTCATCGACGAGGCCCATACCCTGATCGGCGCCGGCAACACCGCCGGCGGCAGCGACGCGGCCAATCTGCTCAAGCCGGCACTGGCCCGCGGCGAGCTGCGCACCATCGCCGCGACGACCTGGTCGGAATACAAGCGCTACTTCGAGAAGGATCCGGCCCTCGCCCGCCGTTTCCAGCTGGTCAGGCTGGAAGAGCCTTCAGCCGAGCAGGCCGTGCACATCCTGCGCGGCTTGCGTCCGGTCTACGAAGCGGCGCACCAGGTGTTCATCGGTGATGACGCGCTGCACGCCGCCGCCGCGCTGTCGAACCGCTACCTCAGCGGCAGGCAGTTGCCGGACAAGGCCATCGATGTACTCGACACGGCGTGCGCGCGAGTGGCATCCGCCCTGGTCGAGCCACCCCGACGCCTCAATGCCCTGGAAAACCAGCTCCATCAGATCGACAGCGAATACAACCAGCTGGTGCGGGACGGCCAGGCTGGGCGCACGATCGCGAAAAACCGTCTGGAAGCCCTGACCACGGCCCGCCGCACTGTGCAGCACGACATCGAGGATCTGCGCCAGGACTGGCGGCAGCAGAAGGTGCTGGTGAACGAAATCGTGGCCTTGCGCGCAGACAATCTCGACGGCGATGCTGCGCCGATGCTGGCCGACAAGGTCGCGCAGTTGAACCAGATGCAGCGCAAGGAAGCCCTGCTGCACGCCGATGTCGGTGCCGAGCAGGTGGCCCAGGTGATCGCCGACTGGACGGGCATCCCCGCCACCACCATCAGCAGTGACCAGATGGCGCGTCTGGACAGACTGCCCGCGAACCTGCGTGAACGGATCAAGGGCCAGGACGCGGCGCTGGAGGTCGTGCACCGGCACCTGCTCACGGCGCTCGCCGACCTGCGCCGCCCCGGCAAGCCAATGGGCGCATTCCTGCTGGTGGGCCCCAGCGGCGTCGGCAAGACGGAAACGGCCCTGGCAGTGGCGGATGCGCTGTTCGGTGGCGAGCAGTTCCTGACTACCATCAACATGTCCGAGTACCAGGAGAAGTTCACCGTATCGCGACTGCTGGGCGCACCCCCGGGTTACGTCGGCTATGGCGAAGGCGGCGTGCTCACCGAAGCCATTCGCCGGCAACCCTATTCGGTGGTCCTGCTCGACGAGGTGGAAAAAGCCCATCCGGAAGTGCTCGACCTGTTCTACCAGGCCTTCGACAAAGGCGAACTGAACGACGGCGAAGGCCGGCGCATCGACTGCCGCAACGTGCTGTTCTTCCTGACCTCCAACCTGGGCTTCGACCAGGACGGCAGCCCGCTGGATGATCTGGACGGCGAGGTGCTCCGGCAAAAACTGATGCGCTTCTTCAAGCCTGCGCTGCTGGCGCGGATGCAGATCGTTCCCTATCGCTACCTGGACGCCGAGGTGCTTGGCGAGATCATCGACAGCCGCCTGCAGCGCCTGCAGCAACAGCTCCTGCAACGCTACGAAGCCAGCCTGGTGATCGACGAGAGCGCGCGGGATGAACTGCGGGCCCGCTGCACACGGCATCGCAACGGCGCGCGGATGCTCGATGCGAGTATCGATGGCGAGTTGCTGCCGCCCCTGTCACTGGCCGTCCTGCAACGACTTTCCCGCGGGGAAAGGATCCAGTCCGCAGAGCTGGCCTGGGACAACAGCACATTCATCGCAACGCTGGGCTGATCATGAAGGACAAGATGAAACCCATGATCGCCACCGACACCAAAAGGCGTCGCCCGCGCCTGCAACTGACGCTGCTGGCTGCCGTGCTCCTGGCGGGCTGCAACAGCGGCGAAGCGACTACCAGCGCCCCCGGGGACTGCACCCGGATCACCTCCGCGGTCGAACGCCTGGCCTGCTTCGACAGCGTGGCCGGAACCCCACCGGTGGCGCCCGCCAGGCAGCGGCCGGTCGTTCCGCAACTCGTCGAGCCGGAACGCAAAGCGCCCTACATCAAGGAACTGGTCAATGCCAACGAGACAGGCCGGCGCCCTGACGAGACCCTGTCCAGGGTCACTCGCAGCGCCGACCGGCCCGTTGGCCAGGACAGGGTGGTGATCTCCGCCCCAGCACTGACCGGCCCCCTGCCCCACGCCCACCTGGCAATCAGTTGCCTGTCCAATATTTCCCGGCTCCAGCTACTCAGCAGCGAGCCCCTGCCCGTCAACTACATCAGCGTCCGCCTGGTGCTGGACGGCAAGCCGGTGACCTCCGCCCGCCCCTGGCAAGTGCTGGACGACGGCACGGTCAGCGATGCAGGGCGCGGCCTGGTGGCCATCGAGCAGCTACGCCACCTGACCCGGCCAGCCCGGCTGCTGACGCTCGAAAGTGACTACAGCCCGTTCGATGGGCTGCAGTTCGATGCCCGTGCATTGAGTGAGCAGATCGCCAAGCAACGGGAGGCATGTCATTGGTGAGGCAACTTCCCCCACTTGATCTCAAGACCCTGCTGAAACCCGTGGATCCAGGCCTGCCGGCAGGCCCCTTCGATGAAGAAGACGAACTGTTCCAGGGCATCGACCATGAAATGGTCAAGCTCGGTGGCCTGCAGGAACGCACCATCGACTGGAGCTTCGTCGACCACGGCGCACAGCAGTACCTGGGCACCCAGTGCAAGCACTTCCGCATTGCCGGCCACCTGATGACCGGGCGCCTGCGCAGCCACTGCTGGCGTGGCTGGAGCGAGGCCGCCGGGGTACTGGCCGGCATGGTCGACAAGTACTGGGAAACCGGCCATCCCAAGCCGGGTGCCACCGGGTATCTGGTCAAGCGCCGTCTCGTCGACCAGTACCTGGAGCGCCTGGCCGACGCACTGCCCAGGCTGGAGCGCAAGGGCTACTCGGAAGAACTGCACAAGGCCGGCCAGCAGGCACTCGACCAGCTTCAGGCGAGCGCGCCCCTGGCCAGGCTGGATGTTGCAGCCCTGAGCCGCCTGGAAAGCAGGCTGCGTCAGTCGGCCGAGTCCAACCGGGCACCGGAGCTGGACGGGCAATCCATCGACCTGGCCATCAGCAGCGACGGGCTGACGGATGCCTTCTTCACGCCGCTCCAGATCAACCCGGGCAACGAACGGGAAAATCGCCGCTCGCTGCTCTCGGCGGCAGAGATCATCAACCAGCAGGACCTGTACGACCCGACCGGTTACCTGCTGCGCCGGTTCGCCCTGTGGGCGCACCTGACCCAGGCGCCGTCGATGCACAACGACAGGCGGACCGAACTGATGGCCGTGCCGCAGGACGTCGCCGACCGCTACGACGAGGCCCTGATGAGCAACGCCATCGACCCTGCCCTGCTGCAACGGATCGAACGCAGTGTCACCTCCTCACCGTATTGGCTGCGCGGCAGCTTTCTGTCGGCAGGGGTCGCCCGCAAGCTGGAAATGCCCAAGGTCGCCGAGGCCATCCGCCAGGCGACCGAGCGTTTCGTTACCCGCCTGCCCGCCCTGACCACCCTGGAGTTCGCCGATGGCCGGCCCTTCATCGATAGCGATGTACAGGTCTGGCTCAGTGGCGCCACCCAGGAAGGCGCAACCGGCTCCAGCCCGGAGTATCCGGCCCTGCGTGGCGAATTGAGTGCGCAACTCGACGCTGCCGGAGTCGAGCCAATGCTGCGCAGCCTGGAGTCGCTCCAGCAACGCAAGACCGATCTGCGCCATGCCTGCCACGTCATGGCCATTGCTGCCGAACTGCTCGCCTCCAGGGGCCTGAGCTGGCTGGCGGATGGCCTGTATGCCCGTGCGCACAGCGTCATGGACAACGCCTCCGCCCGCGCATGGGAGCCGGAGCTTTATCAATTGCTGGCACGGCACACGCCGGCTGGCGAAGCACACAAGGATTAACAGTGAACACTGCCATGGGGAACCTCTGGTCCAACTTGCAACGATATGGCCGGCCCTTGTTGCGCTGGCTCAAGCCCGGCATACCGCTCCTGCTGCTGACACTGATGGTCGGCGCGGCAGTCATCTGGTGGCTCGGCCCACGCTGGACGCTGCTCGGCTACCAACCGCTGGGCAGCGTCAGCGCACGGGTTCTGGCCACGGTGATGCTGCTGGTGATGCCCCTGCTGGGTTGGGTCGTTCGTCTGCAACGACGCAACCGTCGCCTGGAAGCGGAGCGCAAGCACGAGGAGGTACGCCAGACCGATACCTGCCTGCGCTTCGTCGAGGCCCAGGAACGCGACCTCGATCGCAACCTCGCCCTGCTCCAGGCCAACCTCAAGGGACGCAATGCCCAGTACCAGATGCCGTGGTACCTGGTGCTGGGACAGGAAAACGCCGGCAAGACCAGTTTCGTCAACCGCACCAGCCAAGGCTCCTCGCTGACCGCCGAGATGAAGGCCGGCAGCTGGCGCCAGCAGGAAGATCCGGACCGGCTGTATTCCATCGACTGGAACATCGGTGACCAGGCGGTGCTGATCGACCCTCCCGGCGAGATCATCAGCCAGCTCCGGGTGGCCACCAACGTCGGGCAAGACTCGCCTGCCAAGGCTCAAGGCCCCCTGGCCGGGCTGCCGCAGGAGCTGCATGCACGCCTGTGGCATGGTTTTGTCAGCTGGCTGGGGCAAAACCGCAGCCGCCGGCCACTGAACGGTGTGGTCCTGGTCGTCGACCTGGTGACCCTGCTCAACCAGCCCACCAATGAGCGCAAGAAACTCGCCACCATCCTGCGCTCGCGGCTGATCGAACTCAGCCGCGAGCTGGGTACGCGACCACCGCTGTATGTCGTCCTGAGCAAGTTCGACCTGCTCGACGGCTTCGACACCCTGTTCGGCTGCTTGCCCAAGCCGGAACGGGAAAACATCCTCGGCCCTACCTTTACCCTCGATTCGCTACGGGATTACGACGCCTGGCTGGAAGAACTGGGCGAACACTACGACACCTTCGTCGAGCGCCTGAACAATCGGATACTCGACACCCTGGCGAAGTGCCGCGGCCAGGACCAGCGCGAATCCCTGCATTCGCTGGAGCGGCAGCTAAGCGGCCTGCGTGCGACTCTGGTGGATTTCCTCGGCGATGTGCTGAGCAGTGATCGCTTCGCCACACCCGCCTTGCCGCGCGGGGTGTTCTTCTCCTCGGTGTATCAGCAGGGCCTGCTCAACAACACGTTCGTCGCCTCCGCGGCACGAGCCTACGGAGTGCGCGATCCGGACAACAGGGCGCTCCCCAGCGGACAGGCGCTGGTCTATTTCGCCCAGCGATTGTTCCAGCGCGTCATCTACCCCGAATCCGATCTGGCCGGCGACAACCCGCGGGTAATCAGGCAGAAGAAGCACGCCATGGCCCTGCGCTTCGCCATCGCATCGCTGGGCACCCTGATGATCAGCGGCGGCTGGTACCACTACTACGGCATCAACCTCGACAAGGCCTTGAGCGTGCTGGAACGCAGCCGCGACTTCAGCGCCAGTGCCGTCGACACCGAACTGGACCCTACTGGCCGCAACCTGCTGCCACCCCTGGACCAGATCAGCAACGCCGTCGCCGTCTACGGAAACTACCGCAATGCCTGGCCGCTGCTGGCCAACATGGGCCTGTACCAGGGCCACGCCATCGGTCCCAAGGTCGACGAGGCCTACCTGACCCTGCTGTCGCAGCGCTTCCTGCCCGCCCTGGCCAGTGGCGTCATGGAGTCGCTGGACGGCGCTGGCATCAGTGGCGACACCCAGTTGGCTGCCCTGCGCGTGTACCGGATGATCGAGGACCGCCCCAACCGTCGCCCGCCCGTGGTCGAAGACTGGATGGCTGCGCAATGGCAGGCGGCCTTCCCCGGCCAGGATGGCGTGCAGAGCGCGCTGATGCGTCACCTCGACTACGCCATGAAATACGTCGATACCCGTCTGCCGCAGTATCAGCAGCGCGTTGTCACCGTGCAGCAGCACCTGCGTCAGATTCCTCTGCCGGAGCGGGTGTACATGACCATGAACCAGGAGGCCGGGGTAACCCTGCGCTCGCCCCTGGACCTGCGCAACGAGATCGGCCCGGCATACGACATCGTCTACCAGCCCGAACCCGGCCTGGTTGAAGCGCCCACAGAATCGCCGCCCTCGGCCAACGGTCGTATCGATGCCCTGCTCACCGCCAAGGGCTACCGCAGCTATTTCGCCCGGCACGGCGCGGATCTCACCGAGCTGGCGATGATCGACCAGTGGGCCTTGGGAGAACGTACCGAAGTCGACTACTCGGACGCCGACAAAGCCGTCCTGGCCGAACGCATCCGCGCCATCTACGGCCGTGCCTATGTCGACACCTGGCGGCGCAACCTCAACCATCTGGAGGTGCGCGACTTCAACGATATCGCCGATGCGGTCAACATCCTCGGCAGCGTGACCGGGCCTGCGGCCCCCCTGCGGCGCCTGGTCGAAACGGTCCGCGACAACAGTGAACTCGGTCTGCGCCCGACGCCCGTCGGTGACGCGACCAGCGACCAGGCCGCCAGCCTGGTGCAGGCGGTAGCCAAAGGCAGCGACGACGAGGACCGAACGCCGCTCGTCACCGATATCGCCCGCGCCTTCGCCCCGCTGAACCAGTTGCTGGACAGCAGGGAGGATCGGGCTCCGTACCTCGAAGAAACCATGCTTGCCATCGCCAACGTGCAGGACAAGGTCCGCGTCGTGCACGACAGCCCCGACCGCGGCAAGGTGGCGCTGGCCATGGTGGTCGAGCGCTTCTCGCTGCAAGGCCCTGACCCGATTGCCAACCTGCAAAGGATCGCCGCCGGGCTGCCGGAACCGCTGAATCGCCAGGTGGCCAAGCTGGCCGACGAGTCTTCACGGGTGATTCTGGTGGAGGCGCTGCGGGAGCTGGAACGGCGCTGGGATAAGGACGTGCATCGCTTCTATCGCGAGCGCCTGGCCGATCGCTATCCGTTCAACCCGGCCAGCCGCCAGGAGGCTTCGCTGGAGGACTTCAGCGCGTTCTTCGGCCCGCAAGGCCGGCTGCAGAAATTCCGCGATCAGTACCTCAACCTGTTCCTCGAAGAAAACCTCGAAGCGCTGTACTCGGAGCGGCTGGGCGGTTATCTGGTCAGCGCCGACGTGCAGGCCCGACTGGCGTCTGCCGAGCGTATCCGCGATGCCTTCTTCAACGCCCGTGGCCTGCTCGGCGTGCAGTTCTACATCGAGCCGCTGGGTCTGGCGCCCACCAAGCGCAGCAGCTCGCTAAGCGTCGAAGGGCAACTGGTCAGCTACAACCATGGCCCCAGCACCAGCACGGCGCTGATCTGGCCCAATACCCTGGCGCCGAACAACGAAAGCCGCATGACCCTGGTCAACGCTGGCGGCAGCAGCAGCGGCCTGGTCTATCGCGGGCCCTGGTCGCTGTACCGGCTGCTCAGCCAGGCACGCCTGAACGGCAGCACCAGCACCAGCGTGGATATCAGCTTCTCCGCACCGGACGGCGGCATGCGCTACCGCATCAGCACGGAAAAGGCCGAAAACCCGTTCACCCAACCGCTGTTCAAGGGCTTTGCCTTGCCCCGGAGGTTGTTGCAGGAGGGGCTCTAAACCGTCTGGTAATTCTTTGGCGGGGACCTGTGGAAGCTGGCTTGCCGACGATGAGGCCAACCGCCTCGACATCAATCCTGCTGATCTGTGTTGTTCTTGCCGGCCTCATCGCTGG
>NZ_JBMDIJ010000079.1:0-27474 GCF_057808595.1 Pseudomonas sp. FG98
GGTGAATTCACTACCGCTATCGCTGGCAAGCCAGCTCCCACAGGGGCCGCGTCGCTCTTGGACCTGTTCTCTGCGCGATAGCGCAGCCCCAATCGGGCCATCAGACCCGGAACTGTTCCATCAGCGCCTGCTGCTGGTTGGCCAGGCGGTTCAGTGCCTGACTGATGCGCGCCGACTCGTCGGCCTGGCCGGACAGCGATTCGGTGACGTCGCGAATCCCGGCGACATTGCGATTGACCTCCTCGGCCACCGCACTCTGTTCCTCGGCGGCGGAGGCAATCTGCAGGTTCATGTCGCTGATCACCGTGACCGCCTCGCCGACCCGTTGCAGCGCCGGCACCGCCTGTTCCATGCGGATCACGCTGTCCTTGGCCTGGCGCTGGCCGTCGTTCATCGCCTCGACCACGCCCTGGGTACCGCCCTGCAAAGCTTCGATCACCTGGCGGATTTCTTCCACCGACACCTGGGTACGTTGTGCCAGGTTGCGCACTTCGTCGGCGACCACGGCGAAACCGCGCCCGGCCTCGCCGGCCCGGGCCGCCTCGATGGCGGCGTTGAGGGCGAGCAGGTTGGTCTGCTCGGCGATGGCGCGGATCACCTCCAGCACCGAACCGATCTGGTCGCTGCGTCCGGCCAGGGCCTGGACCCGTTCCATGGCCAGGTCCATGTCGGCGGCGAGCTGGTCGATGGCCTGGCGGGTGATGCCCACCAGTTCCAGGCCCTCACGGGTCGCCTGGTCGGCACCGCGGGCGGCCTGGGCGGCTTGCGCGGCATTGTTGGCAACGTCGTGGGCGGTGGCGCTCATTTCATTGGCAGCGGTGGCCACCTGTTCGATCTCGCGCTGCTGCAACTGCATGCCGCTGCTGGTCTGGCTGGCGATGGCGGCGGACTGGTCGGCGGTGCCGCGGGCCTCCTGCAGCGAGCCTTTGACCTGGACGATCACCGGCTGCAGCTTGTCGAGGAAACGGTTGAACCAGCCGCTCAACTGGCCCAGTTCGTCGTCCCGGGAGTAATCCAGGCGCTGGGTCAGGTCGCCGTCGCCGCTGGCGATCTCGCGCAGGCGCTCGGCCACGGCGAGGATCGGCCGGGTCACGCCGCGGGCGGTCAGCCAGATCAGCACCAGACCGGCGAGGGCGGTGACCAGGGCGATCAGCAGGTTGCCCAGGTTGGCGCTCTGGTTGCTGGCAGCGAGGCGCTGGTTGAGCTGGATGGCCGGGGCCAGCAGGACGGACTGGGGAACCTCCAGCAGGACCTGCCAGGGCGCGGCGTCGGGGATCGGCGCGAAGGGGCGGCTGACCCGCATCAGGCCGTTGTCCGTTGCGGGTGGCAGTGGCTTGCTCAGTTGCGTGGCATCGGCGCTGTGCCCGGCCAGCAAGCCGGCGGGGCTGACGATGCTGACCTGGCCCTGGCCGTCGAACAGCTCCTGGCGACCGGCCAGGGCCAGTTGTTGCAGGTTGTCGAGGCCGATATCGAGGCCGACCACGCCGACCACCTTGCCGTTGTCCAGCAAGGGCAGGGCGATGCTGGTCATCAGCACCTGCTTGCCGTTGACCTCGTCGAAGTACGGGTCGAGCACGCAGGCCTTGGCGGTTTCCAGCGGGCAGGTCAGCCAGCGGTTGTAGGGCGAGCCGTTGGCGCCGATGCTGGCGTCGCCGAGCATCGACTCGGGCATGGCCTCCGATTCCAGCTGGCCTTCGGCATTGCGCGACCAGTACAGCGAGAAACGGCCGCTGTCGTTGCTGCCCTGGTCGGCCTGGCCGACGAAACGGGCATCCTGCCGGTCCAGTTGGTCGGGCTGGAACACCAGGTACAGGCCGATCAGGTCGCGGTTGCCCTCCAGCGCCGCGCGGGCCTGGGTAAACAGGGCGCTGCGCAGGTCGCCTTCGCCGCGCTCGCGCAGCACCCGGGCCAGGCGGGCGAAACCGTTGCCGTACTGGTAGGCATCCATGAAGTAGCGCTGGATGCGCAGCGCCTGGGTTTCGCCATGGGCCTGCAGGCGCAGGCGGGCGTTATGGTCGAGCAGCTCGGTGTTGGCCTGGAACACCTCGGCCGCACTGCGTCGCGACTGGGTCAGCGAAGTGACTGCAAGGACGATGACGATGGCCAGCAGGCACAGGCCGGCGAGCAGGATGATCTTCCACTGGATGGACAGGCGGCGCGGGAGCATGAGGGTTTTCCTTCTCGGTCATGAACGACGCCCGCGGTCCTCGCGGGCGTGCTCGACAGGCGGTCTCACTCGGCGATGTAGCTCGGCGGTGCGACCCGGAACGACTTGGTCAGCCGGGCCAGGTAGAACACCCCGCACAGGGCCCAGATCCCGCCGAACAGCAGCGAGTGCTCGTTCAGGTCGAGCCAGAGCACGGCGATGATGCAGAAGCCGATGGTGGGCAGTACCAGGTGCTTGAGCTTGTTCGACAGTCCTTTGTTCATGCCCTGGCGAACGTAGCAGTGATTGATGACCGACAGGTTGACGAAACTGAAGGCCACCAGCGCGCCGAAGTTGATGATCGAGGTGGCGGTGACCAGGTCGAAGAAGATCGCCGACAGCGAGATGAAGCCGACGATGACGATGTTCAGCACCGGGGTCTTGTAGCGCGGGTGCAGGCGGGCGAACAGGCGGTGCGGGATCACCTTGTCGCGGCCCATCACGAACAGCAGGCGCGAGACGCTGGTCTGCGAGGCCAGGCCCGAGGCGATGGTGTTGATCACCGTGCAGGCGATGAAGATCGACTGGAACAGCTTGCCGCCGACATACAGGGCGATTTCCGGCAGGGCGGCTTCGTGGTCCTGGAAGCGTTCCATGGTCGGGAAGTAGGCCTGGATGAAGAACGAGGTGAGGATGAACACCGCGCCGCCGATCAGTGCGGTGAGGAAGATCGCCCGGGGGATGGTCTTTTCCGGCTCGCGGGTTTCTTCCGACAGGGTGGTCACCGCGTCGAAGCCGAGGAACGAGAAGCACAGGATGGTCGCCCCGGCCATCAGCGCGCTGAACTGCGCCTTGTCATCGACGAACGGGGTCAGGCTCCACGGCGTGCCCAGGCCTTCGCCCTGGTGCAGGCCGCGCCAGCACAGGTAGATGAACACCGACATGATGACGATCTGCACGCCGACGAACAGGACGTTGAAGCTCGCCACCAGGTTGATGCTGCGGATGTTGATCAGGCTGATCAGGGTGACGAAGCCGGCCACCCAGGCCCATTCCGGGACCTCGGGGAACATCGCCGACAGGTACAGCTTGGCCAGCAGGGCGTTGACCATCGGCAGCAGCAGGTAATCCAGCAGTGACGACCAGCCCACCAGGAAGCCGACATGCGGGTTGATGGCTTTTTGCGTGTAGGTGTACGCCGAGCCCGATTGCGGGAAATGCCGCACCAGGATGCCGTAGCTCAGGGCGGTGAACAGGATGCCGGTCAGGGCCAGGATGTACGCGCTGGGCACATGGCCGGAGGTGAGGCCGGAGACAATGCCGAAGGTGTCGAACACGGTCATGGGCGTGAGGTACGCCAGGCCGATGATCACCACCTGCCACAGGCGCAGGGACTTGCGAAGCTGATGGTTGCCGTGGGTGCTGTGCTCAGGCTGCATGCGGGCGCTGCTCCTGGACCGGGACCACGGACGGAGGGTACGACGGGCACGACGGGGTCGAACGGATAGGCTCCATGTTGTTCACCTTTTATGTTGGAGCTTGGAATGGGCGCGGGCGAAGCGCCGGTATCACTGGCTGGACCGGACCGGGAAAACGAGCGAGCGGGGACGACGCGCGGGCGTCAGGGAAGCGGCGCTGTTGTTCTTCGATGATCGGACGCTGGGCAAGGTGGGAAAAATAAGAAACGAAAGGGGTGGGGTGCGTCAAGTAAATCGTTACATTATTTTTCTTTCATGGAGATTTTCGAGGGTTTTGTGCGGTTTTTTAACCGTTTGTCGACTTGACTGGCTTCTGCTCAGTTTGTGTGTTCGTAAAATTTTACGATTTGCCGCCCAATGATCCCCATGCTCAAGCGACCACCACCGACAACTCGATTCGTTGCCCAAGGATTCGCAAGGCGTGCTCGACCTGCTCGATCTTGGACCTGTGCAGAAGGTCTACCAACCGATCCACCTGCGGACGATTGACTCCCAGTCGTCGGGCCAGTTCCGTCTTGCTGACCTTCTGCTTGATCATCGTATTCCACAGCGCTGCCTTGGCCACGCTCAAGGCGGGTAGGCGTACCAGCTCCTGGCCGGGTACGAGCGGAGATGGCGCGGGAATCGGCAAGCGCTGGTCGACGTACAGCGACAATGCCGACTCCAGCGCATCGACTGCATCCATCAATGCCTCTTCCACGGTGTCGCCAGCACTGGCCATCTCCGGCACATCCGGACAACTGACCCACGGGCTACCGTCGTCCTGATGCACGATCACGGGATAGTCGAACATGTTCTATCTGCCTCCGTTGGGTCAGCCTTTCAGACCCAGGTCCTTGATG
The DNA here is from genome assembly GCF_057808595.1 of Pseudomonas sp. FG98. NCBI lineage: Bacteria > Pseudomonadati > Pseudomonadota > Gammaproteobacteria > Pseudomonadales > Pseudomonadaceae > Pseudomonas > Pseudomonas sp. FG98. Next base: position 4,467 of record NZ_JBMDIJ010000079.1, read on the forward strand.
ATTTTCCTTCTCAACCCTTCGCTGATCTCCTTGCTGCCATGATCGGGAAAGATTGTCTGGCGGTTGGCAAGGTGCACCTTGAAGTGGCTGCCTTTCGCTGGCACGAACGTGGCGCCCTGGTTGCGTAGCCATCGTCGAAACTCGCTGTATTTCATGCGCCGTCCTGGAACGTTTCGACCTCCATGGTATGCAACATTTTTGTTTCTTCTGCAACATATATGTTGCATGGGGTCTGTGTATAGGGAGCGCGCATCCTGCCGTATCGCCATGCACCGCGTCGTGCAGACAAATGTCAGGAAACGTTGAAATGCAAGGAATGGGCTTTAGCGAGAGGGGCGGTACTGAGGGGCTATGAAGGAGAATCTGGAGCGGGTGAAGGGAATCGAACCCTTGTTGGCCATTTTCGTCCAGAAGCGCGTATGCGTGTAGGAGCGATCAGCCCAGACCCCTACCAGCGTGGGGGGTAAAAGCTCGGGTGTGTGTCAAAAGGCGAATAGCCAACAAGGGGTTGGTTATCGCTTGTAGGCGACACCCGATAGCGGTATCGGCTGAGGGTTGAGATCGACCCACTTCACCGAGAACCTGCACATTTCAGCGGGGCAGCCGCCTCCCTTTCTGACTTCGGCCGCAACCTGACGTGCTGCGTCCAGTTCGGGGGCCGGGAGCGCTTGTCCCGAGTTCAGATGAGCGAGGAGGGCGTCGACCATCTTCCGGTAGTCGCTGTCCCAGTTCACGCCGCCGTTGTCTTCGAGCTCTCTATGGATGCGGCCCGAGATGCGGATCGCTTCTCCCTGTGCTGTCGTCGCCGGTCCGCTGGACGGCACCAGTAGCTCCCAAAGCTCCTGATGTCGATCTTCCCAGCGAGCGGCCTTGGCAACGATGGGCGATTTGCCGTCGTGTACTGTGCGGCGAGGTACAGGCACAACGTCGAACAGCGTGTAGAGGCGGTCGAGTGCGTCGCTAGTGGCGTCCACGCATTCGGGGTTGTAACCGGCGCGGTGAAACTCGAAGTCGGTGCCGATCCTTTGCACCAGGCTCTGCATTTGTGGCGTAACCGGCGAGTCGGGTTTGCGGAGCTTTTCCAGGATGCGGCCGAGCAACGGCTTCGGTTCCTGCGCTGTGTTGCGCATGGCATTGAGTAAAAGCTCTGCCATCGGTGCCATGCGATCAATCGACGCGTTGCTGCATTGCTGAAGAGCGAAAACCAGTGGCGTCTGCCCGTGCCTGTTGAGCGCATCGGGCCGGGCACCATGGTTCAGCAGGCTTTGGGCGTTGCGAAGGTTGCCCACTGCCGCCGCCCGGTGAAGCGGTGTTCCTTTACCGTCCGCAGTGTGGTTAACGTCGGCGCCCAATTCGATCAATAGTTCCACCTGCCCCTTCCAATGGCCGGCACGTTGGTGCAGTGGAGTCTCGCCATACATGTCGACGGCAGACAGGTTGGCGCCTTGCGCGACCAGCCAGCGAGTGAGTTCGTCGGGGCAATTGACGAACGCGAGAGCGGTTTGCTTGGAATAGCCCCCGTAGGCCTCCAGACCGCAGCTATCAAAGACAGCCTTCAGCGCTTGCAGGTCGCCTGCCGAGAGCATTTGCTCGAAGTCCTTGGGTAACGTCTTGCGCTTTGCCTTGGCCACGCTGAACTCTCCTTGTTCGGATTGGGCGACTTGCAGTGTTCTTGTTCGAGAAAATTGGCTATCCCGGCGCACCCGTTCTTGTGGCGCGTCAGTCGCCTGGCAATTGCAGGCTTTGAGAGTGGGGAAGATGCCAGATGCCTGGACAGGCGGGGAATACTGGAGCGGGTGAAGGGAATCGAACCCTCGTTATCAGCTTGGGAAGCTGGAGTAATGCCATTATACGACACCCGCGCAGGGCCACTTTGTACCAGAGCGTTGCGGTGATTTGAAGCGTTATCTCGTTGAAATCACGATGCGACCTGTAGCGCCGGGGCGGCAATCTTCCTTCTGCCCGAACGGGCCGATGATTGCGCTGGCCGGGCTACAGGCGCCCGTTTTCTTCAGATGGCCAATGCATGCTGGCCCTGCACGTGCTGGTAACGGGTGCGTTGCTCACGTTGCGGCTTGAGGAAACTCAGCAGCGCGTCGCGGGTGTCGCGGCAGGCCGATTTGTTTTCCATGTCGAGGAAGTGCCCGGCGCTGCGGATCTCGCTGAAGTGCGAGTTGCGCACGTGCCGGCCGAACTGCCGGGCATCGGCGATGGTGGTGTATTCGTCCCATTCGCCGTTGATGAACAGCACCGGAATGTCGATGGCCTTGGCCGCGCTCAGCGCATTTTCCAGGTCGTGGTCGAGCACCTGGTGGATGTGGAAGTGCATCTGCGCGTATTCGTGGGTGTCCAGGCTGCTGACGTGGCGGTAGTTGAAGCGCTTGAACAGCGGCGGCAGGTACTTGCCGATGGTGTCGTTGACCAGGTTGCCGACTTCGTAGCGGTCGCACTCGCTGAGGTACTTCGAGCCGCGCTCGAGGTAGTCGCGCATCGGTTCGTTGATCACCGGCGAGAACGAACTGACCACCGCCCGCTCGATGCGCCGTGGCTTGTGGGCCAGGGCCATGAGGGTGCAGGCACCGCCCCAGGAGAACGACATGACCTGGTCGGCGGCGAAGTGGTCGATCAGTTCGAGGAGGATCTGCCCCTCGGTTTCCTTGGTCAGCAAGCGCTCGTGGTGGTTGTGCGGCTTCGACTTGCCGGCGTACGGCTGATCGTAGAGCACCACGTTGAATTGCGGATGCAGGTTGCGCACCGCCTGGGCGAATGACGCTGTGGTAGCCAGCGAGCCGTTGATCAGGATGATCGTCTTCTCGGCTTCTTGCGAACGGTAGAACTCCGTGTAAACCCGGTACTGCCCCTGTATATCCAGCACAGCGATTTCTGGCCTCATGTCTTCGACTCCTGGCGCAAAAAAGGGTATCCGTCCAAGCAAGCTTGCACGTTCTATGTGACAGGTAGGCATACGCCTTGAAGTGAATCGAGGGGCCCTTGTCGATCCGTTACAGGCTTGGTCGACGGGTGTTGTTCTAGGTGGGCGATTCCACTGGACGCCCGCGCATCGAGGTGCGGGTCGCCAGCGAAAAGGTGTCTTGGACTACGAGCGTGACTGGCAAGTCACATGAAGACCGACGATTCGATTCAAGCAGTCGATCGAGGATGCCGCAAGTGCCGTTCGGGCAATTGCTCGATTTTTTTTAGATCGATTCGATCTCGTCCTGGCGCAGGGCCCGGTACTGTCCCGGTTGCAGTCCGGGGTCGAGTTCCAGCGGTCCCATGCGCTCGCGATGCAGCCGGGTGACCTTGTTGTCGTAGTGGCCGAACATGCGTTTCACCTGGTGGTAACGCCCCTCGATAATGCCGAGTCTGGCGCTGTGGCTGCCGAGAAGAATCAATTCAGCCGGCTGGGTGACGAGGTCTTCGAAAGCGAAGTAGAAACCCTCGCGAAAGCGCTCGATGTAGTGGGTTTCGATGGGCTGTTCGGTCTCGACGTAGTAGACCTTGGGCAGCTTGGTCTGTGGCTGGGTCAGGCGCCGCGACCATTGCCCGTCGTTGGTCAGGATCAGTAGTCCGGTGGTGTTGAAATCGAGGCGGCCGGCGATATGCAGGTCATCCTTGTCCGGCTCGTCGATCAGGTCGAGCACGGTGCGGTGCTCGGGGTCGCGGGTGGCGCTGACGCAGCCGGCAGGCTTGTGCAGCATGAGGTAGCGCGCCGGGCGCCCGGCTTGCAGCACCTGGTCGTCCACCTCGACCCGGCTGAACACCCGCACCTCGTGCCGCGGATCGCTCACCGCCACGCCATCCACCCGCACGCGCCGCGCCACCAGCAGCAGGCGCACTTGCTGGCGATTGAAGCAGGGCAGGTTGGCGAGGAAGCGGTCAAGGCGCATGGCGGTTCGGCGGGCGGGACAAGGGGCGCGCAGTCTACCGTTTCGGGGCGCTCTCGGCAGCCTTCAACTGTTCGTCTACCCGCGCGCAGGACGGACACAGGCAGGCGGCATTGCGCAGTTCGGCGGGCAACGCTTCGAGCACCGCCGGATCGATGCTGACGCTGTAGCACCAGCAGGCGCGGGCGGCGCTGCGTGGGTCGGCGAGGGTGCAGTGGTTGCTGGCGCCACAGGCGGGGCAGCGGCTGGTGTCAGGCATGTTCAGGGCTCGCGGGTTCGCTGCAGACGCGGTTGCGCCCGCTCTGCTTGGCGCGGTACAGCGCCTGGTCGGCGCGGGCGATCAGGCTGCGCAGGGTATCGCTGTCGGTCAGGGCGGTCACGCCGATGCTGGCGGTCAGCGACAGGCGGGTGTCATCGCAGAGGAACTCGGCCTGTTCGGTGCGCTGGCGGATTTTTTCCGCGACCCCGTGGCCCTCGACCAGTTCGGTGTCCTTGAGCAGCACGACGAACTCCTCGCCGCCCCAGCGGCAGAGAATGTCCGCCTGGCGCAGGCTGCCTTCGAGCAGGCGGGCGAACTGGCGCAGCACTTCGTCGCCGGCAAGATGGCCATGGTTGTCGTTGAGGTCCTTGAAGTGGTCGAGGTCGATCAGCAGTGCAGTCAGCGGCAGCGACCCGCGTTCGGCTTCGAGCAGGGCCTGGGCGGCGAGCAGATCGAAGGCGCGGCGGTTGTGCAGGTGGGTCAGGCTGTCGAGGGTGGCCAGTTCCTGGATGCCGTCCTGGTGGCGGCGGATCATGCCGCTGATCATCGCCAGCACCACCGCCGAGATGATCGCGCAGATGGCCAGGTTCAGGTACAGCGATTGTTTCACGCCGTCCAGGCTGTCGCCGGCGGGTTTTTCGACGAACAGGTACCAGTTCAGTTCGGGGATGAAACGCACGTTGAGAAAGTGCACCTGGTCATCGCGCTGATATTCGCGGCTGCCGGTGCTCGGCGTGGGCATGCGCGCCACCAGGCCGGCCAGCGCCGGGATGCTCTCCAGGGTGGTGCCGGCACGGGCGCCCTCGGGGCCGCCGGACGAGCCGGTCAGGACGATCTGCCCACGCGGATCGACGAAGTACACCGCGCGCTTGTAGCGCAACTGGTAGGCATCGATCAGCCTGACCACCGCATCCACCGTCAGGCCCACCCCGGCGGCGCCGATGAAATGCTCCTGGTAGTCGAACACCTTGTAGTTGATGAACACGGTCATGCGGTCCTTGTTGGCCATGTCCATGTCGACGTTGATTTCGTAGGGTGCCTGCATCTGCTTGACCCGGGCATACCAGAGGTCGCGCTGGGTGCTGGGGTCGATCTTTTTCAGAATGCCCTTGGCCTGGTAATAGGTGCGGCTGGCTTCGGAAACATAGAAGGCGGTGTAGGCACGCTGCTGGCGTTCCACCTCGGCGAGGTAGCGGGTCATCTGCGCCGGGTCCTGCTCGCCGGCCAGGGTCCAGTCGCGCAGGAAGGTGTTCTGCGCCAGCATCGACGAGACCACGATGGGGCGGATCAGGTCTTTCTGGATTTCCGAGTAGACGGTGTCCGAGGTCAGTGGCAGCTCGGTATTGATGATGCCGTCGCGGATCGCCCCGCGGGAGGCGTAGTAGCTGACCAGCGAGGTTGCGAGGAAGCCGCAGCCGAGCAACAGCAGTAATGTCAGCAGCAAGGACCGTTGTGAGAACAGGGCGGAACGAAGGGGCATGACAATCCCGGGGCGGCGAAGCAGTGCTGCCTATTCTAGAGGTGACCGGGAAAAATAACTGGAGGAATTTTGCGGATTTAGGCTGGTTACAAAGTATTTCGAAATCGCACTGCACGCCTTTTTTGTTGTCACATTCCATGTCGATGAACGCTTGCCGATCGACGCCGACCAGCGCCGCTGGGAGTGGCAGTTTCGCGGTCCAGGAGGCCGCCATGTATCGCCGACTTGCTCTGCTTGCCGTAATGGGTTTGTTGATGACCGCCTGTGTACCTTATGGAGGTGGTGGCTACTATCGAACCGACGTCTACTCCGTTGACCGTTACCCTGCCTATCCCTACAACCGTGGCTATTACGTGGTGCCTCAGCCGCGCTACTACACGCCGGCACCGCGCTATTACCGTCCGGCTCCCGTCCCTTACTACCGGCCGGCGCCGCCGGTGCGTGGTGGCTGGGATGCTCGCTACAACGGCCCGGGCCGCCCGGATAATCCCGGCTGGAACCGCGGCTGGGATCGCGACCACGACCGTGGTGACAACCGTGGTCATCGCGACAACCGTGGCGATAACCGCGGCGACTGGCGTGATCGCCAGAATCGCCAGGGCGACCAGGATGACCGTGGTCGCGGCCGCTATCACTGAGTGACTTCGACACCCCTTTGCCAGCATGGGTATCTACACATCTCAACCTGGAGCAACACGGACCTTGTAGGAGCGGCTGTTAGCCGCGATGACGTCGGTGAATTCACTACCGCCATCGCGGCTAACAGCCGCACACAGGTACGCGGCGGCGCATCATTTTGTGGTGATCTGAAGTTGTGTCCATGCCTATGCCAGATCGGCCAGGGGGTGTCTCCCCTCCCATACCTTGCTGAAATGCGCCTCCACCACCGCCGCCGGCACCTGGGCGACATCGCTCCAGTGCCAGCGCGGCGCGTTGTCCTTGTCCAGCAGGCGGGCGCGCACGCCTTCGCTGAACTCCGGATGGCGGCAGCAGTTCAGGCTCATTGCATATTCCATCTGCAACACCTGGCCGAGGGACAGGTAGCGCGCGCGTTCGAGCTGCTGCCAGACCAGGTGGGCGGTCAGCGGGCAGCCCTTGAGCAGCGTTCCGGCGGCCTTCGCCAGCACGACATCTGGCTGATGCTCCAACTGTGCGATGGCCCGCCAGGCACACACTGGGTCGCTGACATCCAGCACCCGGTCGATCTGCTCGCGCCGAGGCAGCCATTGGGCCGCCGGCAGCTGCTCGCGGGCCTCCTGTTCCAGCGCCTTGAGCAGGCTGTTGAGCTGGATGGCGGTCTGCTCCTGCCAGTTGAGTTGCAGCAGGCCGTCGATCAATTGGTCCTGCTGGTCTTCCTGCATGAAGCGATCGGCAAGCCCGAGGTCGAGGGCGTCGCGAGCATTGACCGGTGCGCCGGTCAGGCCGAGAAACAGCCCCAGGCGCCCGGGCAGGCGGGATAGAAACCAACTGCCACCCACATCCGGATACAGGCCGATGCTGATCTCCGGCATCGCCAGCCGGCTCGACGGGGTGACGATGCGCACCCCGGCCCCCTGCAACAGCCCCATGCCGCCGCCGAGCACATGCCCGTGGCCCCAGCACAGCAGCGGCTTGGCGTAGTGATGCAGCAGATAATCCAGGCGGTATTCGGCGGCGAAGAAGGTCGCTGCCAGCGGCGGCACCTCACCGGGATGGGCGCGACAGGCCTCGACCAGTTGGCGCACCTCGCCGCCGGCGCAGAAGGCCTTGCCACCATTGCCGCGCAGCAGCACGCAGACGATCGCCGGGTCCTGCGCCCAGGCCCGCAGGTGGCTGCCCAGTTGCTCGATCATCGGCAGCGACAGGGCATTCAGGCTTGCCGGCGCATCCAGGGTGGCGATGGCCAGGCGCGCGCCGTCGACCCCGGTCAGAACTTCGAACTGTACAGCCATGGATGACCTCGCTCGGGTTGAGCCAACAAGTATGGTCGTTGTGGCCGATCGCGGCGGTTGCCGGTCGGATCGATTGACAAGTCGGGATGGCTTTCCTAGTGTCCGCCCCATTGTTCAACGGATGGCCCCATGACCGACGACGACCGTATCAAGCTCGAACCCAGCTGGAAGGAAGCGCTGCGCGCCGAGTTCGACCAGCCCTACATGCACGAACTGCGCGAATTCCTGCGCCAGGAGAAGGCCGCCGGCAAGGAGATCTACCCGCCCGGCCCGCTGATCTTCAACGCCCTGAATTCCACGCCGCTGGACCAGGTCAAGGTGGTGATCCTCGGCCAGGACCCGTACCACGGCCCGGGCCAGGCCCATGGCCTGTGCTTCTCGGTGCAGCCCGGCGTGCCGACCCCGCCGTCGCTGGTGAATATCTACAAGGAGCTGCACCGCGACCTCAATATCGAGATCCCGCGCCATGGCTACCTGCAGTCCTGGGCCGAGCAGGGCGTGCTGCTGCTCAACACCACCATGACCGTCGAACGCGCCAACGCCGCCTCCCATGCCAACAAGGGCTGGCAGTTCTTCACCGACCGGATCATCCAGGTGGTCAGCGAGCATCAGCCGAGCACGGTGTTCCTGCTCTGGGGCTCCCACGCCCAGAGCAAGCGCAAGCTGATCGATGCCAGCAAGCACCTGGTACTGACTTCGGTGCACCCGTCGCCGCTCTCGGCCTATCGTGGTTTCCTCGGCTGCGGGCACTTCAGCCGCACCAACAAGTTCCTCGAACAGCACGGAATGGCCCCCATCGACTGGCAGGTTCCTGCCCTGTAAAGCGACGGGTACCTGTTATTTTTGTCAGTTTCGCGTTTTCCGAAATAGGCATTGAATAACCCCCAAGTATTTCTACCTGCCGCCCAGAACCTCTGGTCGAGGGGCAGCAGGTCACTTGGGAGATTGGGCTCATGTCCAAAAAAACTTGTTGTGCGAGCTGTGCAGCGCAATCGCTTGTGCTGAATGCTCCGATCGTCCCCGATGCCTTGCCGCCCCTGGCAGGCGACACTGCCTTGGTGATACCGGTGCAGTTCCAGGGCCAGCCGCTGCGGGTCGAAGTCGCCGCTTGGGATGGCTACGAGGAGCACAGCGGCGGCCGGTTCTGGTTCGATGTTCAAGCGGTCCTCGGCGACCAGGGGGTGGTGGCATCGCACAGGCTGACGCCACCCTTCGATGCGGCTGCGGATTTTCCGGTAAGGCTCGAGGTGCCGGTGGACCTCTTCAACCATCCCGGCTTTTCCGAGCTGTCCTATCAGGTATGTGCGGACACTGGCAATTGCGACAACTCGGATTCGGTCACCATCGAAATCGACCACCGGGCGCCCAACGGCGACAACCCCGGCGACCCTCTGAAGTTTCCCGATAACCTCCCGGCCGAAGGCATCACCGAAGCCTGGCTGGCGCTCAATGGCGACCGGCTGGAGGTGACCGTGCCGCGCTGGCCGGACATGGAGCGCGAGGACCGGGTGCTGTTCTACTGGGGCACGCCGTTCGATGCCGAGCCGGTAGCGGTGTTGACCATCACGCAGGCTCACCTGGTGCCCGGTACGCCCATCACCTTCGCCTACTCGGGCGATATCCTGCGCGAGAAGGGCAATGGCTTGATGAACGGCTATTACGTGCTCTCCGACCGGGCCGGTAACCGCAACGGTCGCTCGCCGGTGGTGCCGATCGATGTCATCGACCTGCCGGCCGTCCCCGACGAGTTCCCGGCGCCGGTCGTGCCCCTGGCCAGCGTCGACCGGTTGATCGACCTGGAAGACGCCCGCACCGGCGTGGTGGTGGAGATCGGCCCGATCATCGACGCCGCTGCTGGCGACCTCCTGGAGACCTGGTGGAATGGCCGGCAACTGCCGACGATCACCCTGCCAGCCAATCCGCAATGGCCGCAGACCGTGTCGGTGTCCTGGGCAATTCTCTCGGCGGACGGATTCGCCGGACCGGTCCCCACCAATGTGCAGTACCGCTGGCGGCGCGGTAACGCGCCCGGCGAGGATTCACCGATGATCAGCTTCAGCGTGGATCTCTCGGTGGCCGGGCCAAATCCCGAAGAGCCGGATCCGATCAACCCGAGGCTCGACCTGCTGGTGGTCAAGGGTTTGACCGGCGACAACGTCCTGGTCGCGCCCGACATGAACAAGGATGCCCGGGTACTGGTCGACCTCTATGCCAACCCTCGCGCCGGAGAACTGCTGGAACTGCACTGGGGCGACCACCCGCAGGTCGCGGCGAGTTATCGGGTGCAGGTCGGTGATCAGCCGGGGCAGGAGATCGAGTTCAAGGTGCCTTGGACCATCATCGATTCGGTGGGTAACCACCCGCAGTTGCCGATCTTTTACTGGACATCCAACGGGGTCAATCGCCAGCGCTCCCGGGACACCCTGGTACGGGTGGCGGTGCGTCAGGTGGAAGGGCTCGAACCGGTGACAATCCCCGATGCCAATGACTACAACTACATCGCTTGTGCACAGGAACCCTGGAATGGTGTTCGCGTGAAGATCCCGGGTAATGCCGCGCTGCTGGCGGCGGGGGACCTGGTCGAAATGAGCTGGCAGCTATCTCTTGGCGGCACGGGAGAGCAGCCCATCACCGAGCATGTTTACTTCCCGCCTCATGAGTTGAGCGCTACCGAGGCCGTAGAGGGCGTCATCCTGCTGATGGACCGCTTTACCGACCTGATCCTGCCGATCCAGCGCCGAGAGGGTTCGGCAAACATCAGCTACCGCCTGACCAAGCAGGATGGAACTCCGGGTATTGCGCCGATCAAGCGGCTGCGGCTCGACATTACCGTTCCCAACTGTTCGAGACCTTGCGACGGCTCGGGCATCTGCAATGACCCACCGGAAGATTGACTGACGGCACCTGATATTTTTGTCAGGTGCGCATTTGCAAAAAAAGGCATTAACTGAATAGCAACAACTCGTCGAATCCGGTCCAGGCAGTAACTTGATGGCATCGTCTTTTAAATTGGACGCGATAGTAACTGCTGGTGAAGTTACCGGATCGGGGCAAGGAAAGACTGGACTATTCCAATCTGAATAGTCGTTCTGGAAGTTTCTGGGCTGTGAAGTCGTAACAGAAGAAACGGGATACGGCTTTTCCCGAAATGGCTTTCGCAAGAAAGCCGAATATCAATTCAAGCAAGGAGTCTCGATCGTGAACGATATCGAGAAACTGTCTTCGGGCATGAAAAAGGCGCTCGCCGTGCAAGCGAAGAAAGAGAGCGCCGCCAAAGTCCGCAAGATTGTCAATGAACACCGGGCACTCATCCAGGGGGTGCCGGTTGATCAACTGTTGAATGCCACTCCGCTGGAGCCGAAGAATACCCTGGGCGATAACGGCGATGGTCAGAACAACCTGTTGCCGCGGGATCAATTCGTGGAAGGGCTGACGTTCACGGTTAGCCCTTGGGCCAACATGGACGATCCGCATGGCTACTACCTGTATTTCGCCATCGATGAAGAGCCGGATACCGAAGTCGATGGAATTCCCGTTCCAGTCGACTTCGATCCTTTCGACTTCTCGATCGATGTGAGCCGTATTGTGGTTGACCACGGCCCGCATGAGCTGAGGTGGAGCATCGAGGGTCGTTATACCGGGAACTTCGTACCCGGCCCGACCCTGCCATTCTTCATCGATATCTATCCGCCCAATATGCTGCAGGAGCCGGATGCGCTCTTGCCGCCAGGGGATCTGCCCAACGGCGATATCACCCAGGATTACCTGGACCAGAACGGTGGCGTCACCTTCACCATTCCGCCCTATGCCAATCCCCTGCCAGGGGACAAGTTCACGCTGTTCATCAACGGAGAGCCTTACCTGGTCGATCAGGATGTTCCCGACCCGCAGGACATCGTGGTGGACCAGACGGTGTTCGCCGGCATCGGCGAAGGCCTGCTCAAGCTGACCTATGACCTCGAGGACCGCGCCGGCAACCGCAATGATCGCTCGCTTCCGCTCGAGGTCAGACTGATCAAGACGCCTGCCCCGACCGATATCCGGGCGCCGCAGGTTCCTGAAGGCGCCACGCTCATCACCCTGGCGGATGCCCGGGACGGGGTGACGGTACTGCATGACTACGACACGCCCATCGCCGGTGAAACCATCACAGTGCTCTGGCAGGGCAAGGCCCAGCCGGCGTATGCGATTCCCGGTGTCTCGGTGGATGTGCCATTCGACGATATCAAGGAGCCGGGTGATGTCTACAGCGCTACCGTGCAATACATCATCGATCGTAACGGCACGCCCTACCCGTCACCCTCGATACAGGTCAATGTGGACCTGAGTTTCATCGGCCCGGAAAACCCGGACGAGCCGGATATCGTCAACCCGACGCTGCAGCCGTTGACGCTGACGAGCTCCACCGGGCTGGTCAACCAGATCGCACCGGCGGACAAGGACGCTGCTGCCACCATCACCGTACCGCTCTATACGCCGATCAATGTCGGGGAAGTCGTCGAGGTCTTCTACGCCCATGCCGACCAGTCCCTGGGGGCCACGACCTTGGGCCAGCCCGATCTCGATGCGGGCCAGATCGTCGTGACGGTCCCCTGGGCCATCATCGACGGCCAGGGTAACGGCACCATCCCTGCGTTCTACAGGATCTATCCACAAGGCAAGCCGGAAAACGCCCAGCAGTCGCCATCCACCGACATTGTGGTGACCGTGCACAACCTGCAGGACCTGCCGGTCGTCGAGTTCTCCAACCGCCAGGTGAGCGTCAACATCATCAACTGCAACGTCAAGCCATGGATCAACGGTGTCGATGTGAAGATGGTCTATCCCGTCGAGGCCGACGACCTGATCACGGTTCACTGGGTACTGGATACCACCACCGTGCCCCCCGACCACACGGTGGTCCCGACCAACCCGCACGAACCCAGTCGCATGGACTTCGCGCACCAAGTCACGCCGACCGAGGCAACCCGCGGCGAAGTGACGTTCAACGTGTGGTGGGGTGAGCATCTCTCGGCGCTCACCGAGGGCTGTATCGTCGCGAGCTGGTCCCTGAAACGGGGCGAGGTGACTGGCAGTTCGGGCGACTGGTTCGTGCGCTACAGCCGTATCCGGCCTAGCGGCGGCCTGATCTGTCCGGACGACGATGATCCAGAAGAAGATTGAGGAGGTAAAAGGCCCGGAACTTCGGTTCCGGGCCTGCTTCGAGAAAAGATGCCAGATTTTTCAGATGATTTTTCGTACATATGTTGTGGAAAATTCCTACAGACGATGCTGTAGGATAATTACTAATCTACGTGCCCTTGAAAATGGATGTCGCTTCGGAAGTGCTTCCGCTGTTCGGTAAGATCTTCAGATAACCAACGTAGGTAATTATTTTATGGCTACTAAAGTTCATATGTCTGGGCGGCGGATTTTCCGGATCGCTCCGTTGGCTTTATTGATTCCTCTTGCCATTCAAAGTCAGCCGGTCTCGGCTGCTATAGAGATTGATGGCACTACTCACGATATTGATTCCAGTACCCCGCTCGATGCTTATCGAGTGATCAATGGTGGCACGTTGAATGGTCAGGATGCCAATACAACGGCTATCAGCGCTACTGGCGGTTCCACTGTCAATTTGAATGGTGGCACGGTGTTGGTTGATAACCCGACAGGCAGTGTTGGTGCGATCCAGTTGAATGCTTCTACGCTCAACATGACCGGCACCCAGGTAACCAACCCCTACAACATTGGCCTGGCGCTGGCCAACAGCCCTGCTGGTGTGGGTTCCCAGGCCGTGGTCAGCGACAGCGTCATCACCGGTAACACCGCCGGTGCTTCGGTTACCTCTGAAAGCACGTTGAACCTGGTCAACACTACGCTTATTGCCACCGCTGCCGACGGCATCGGTCTCAACAACTTATCCGGCACCGTCAACGTCCAGGGCGGCAGCATCACCGGTGGGGGCAAGGGTATCAGCATGAGGCCCCTTTCCGCTGGTGCCGAAGGCACCCTGGTGCTCGATGGCACCCAGGTGGTCGGCCAGAGCGGCTCTGCCATCGAATTCATCAATGGCAGCACCTCCACCGTCGATATTCTCAACGGCACCACCCTCAGCGGCGGCAACGGCACCATCATCGATGTGCTGGGCGGTTCCACCGCCGATGTGAACGTGGCGCAGAGCGCATTGACCGGCAACATCAATGTGTCCGACACCAGTACCGGGACGTTCAACTTCGACCAGGCGAGCATGACCGGCGACCTGATCGTCGCCAGCGGCGGCACCGCCGACCTCGACCTGGGCAACAACTCGCAGTTCACCGGGCGCATGGAAAACGTGCGCGACCTGAGCATCGACAGCACCTCGCACTGGATGATGACCGGTGACAGCAGCGTCACCAACCTGAACATGGACGGCGGTCGGGTCACCATGGGCGACACCGACGCGTTCTACACCCTCAACCTCGAAACCCTGGCCGGCACCGGCACCTTCGTCATGGGTTCGAACTTCGCCACCAATGCCACCGACTTCATCAACGTCAACGGCCAGGCCACCGGCAACTTCGACCTGCTGATCAGTGCCAGCGGCACCGACCCGGCGGCCGGCGTGCCGCTGCAGGTAGTGCACACCGGCGGCGGCGGTGCGCAGTTCGCCCTGCTGGGTGGTTCGGTGGACCTCGGAGCCTACTCCTACAGCCTCAAGCAGGAAGGCGATGACTGGTTCCTCGATCCGGAAACCCGCGAAATCAGCCCCGGCACCCAGACCGTGCTGGCCCTGGCCGGCGTCGCGCCGACCGTGTTCTACGGCGAGCTGACCACCCTGCGTACGCGCATGGGCGAGCTGCGCTACAGCGACGGCCGTACCGCCGGTGTCTGGGTGCGCGCCCACAGCAACCAGTACAACGTCGGCAATGCTTCGTCCAACGTGGGGTACACACAGAACCAGCAAGGCATGTCGTTCGGTGCGGACATGGCTATCGATGGCAGCCAATGGTTGATCGGTGCCCTGGCCGGCTACAGCAACTCCGACCTCAACCTGAAACACGGTTCCAGCGCCACCATCGACAGCTACTACGTCGGCGGTTACGCCACCTGGATGGATGCCAAGAGCGGCTACTACGTGGATACCGTGGTCAAGTACAACCGCTACCAGAACGACGCCAAGGTCGGCCTGAGCGACGGTACCCGGGCCAAGGGCGACTACGACAACCACGGCATCGGTGCGTCGGTGGAAGTGGGGCGGCATATCAAGCTGGAGAACGATTACTTCGTCGAGCCGTTCGCCCAGCTCGCCGGTACCGTGATCCAGTCCAAGGACTACCGCTTCAGCAACGACATGGAAGCCGACAGCGGTGCCACCCGTTCCCTGCTCGGCAAGGTCGGTGCCACCGTCGGTAAAACCATCCATCTGGACGGGGGGCGCATTGTCCAGCCGTACCTGAAGGCGGCGATGGCCCATGAGTTCGCCAACAACAGCACGGTCAAGGTCAACGACAACAGCTTCAACAACGACCTGTCCGGCTCCCGTGGCGAGCTGGGCGCCGGTGTCGCGCTGTCGCTGTCGAAGGACTTCCAGGTGCATGCCGACTTCGAGTACAGCAATGGCAAGAACATCGAAATGCCGTACAGCATGAACGTAGGACTTCGCTACCTCTGGTAAGCGAAGCGGATGGGGGCAGCATGGAATTGCTGCATTGTGCCCGGGTCTATGACCCGGGCTTTTTTATGGCTCGGCGGAAGGCCGCGATGGCTGGCTGTCCCAGTGGCGGAACAGTGGCTCGGCGAGAAACAGCACGAACAGCAGGCGCATCATCTGCAAGGCCGTTACCAGTGGTACCGAGAGTTGCAGGGTTTCTGCGGTCAGGCTCATCTCGGCGATGCCGCCGGGCATCATGCCCAGGGTCAGCGAACGCAGGTCGAGGTGGGTAGCCGCGCTCAAGGCCAGGGCGGCCAGGGCGGCGATCAGCATGGTCAGCGCCGTGGCCGCCAGGGTCCGGGCCAGGAAGGACGGCGCGCGGCGGAAGAAGGCGCGGTTGAAGTGACAACCCAGGCCGCTGCCGATCAACCATTGGCCGATCTGGCTGGCGCCGTCCGGCATGCCCAGGTGCAGGTTCCAGCCGATACTGGCGACCGCCGCCACCAGCAAGGGCCCGAACAGCCAGGGGTTGGGCTGCTTCAGGCGCTGCCAGATCCACGCCACCAGGGCGCCCAGTGGCAACAACACTGCCAGCCAGCCCCAGTTCACCGCACCGGCATGGGCAATCGGTACGCCCTCGCCGAGCAGGTACTTGAACGCCGCCGGCACGCACAGCACCACCACCAGCACCCGCAGGCTCTGGCCCGCCGCCACCCGGCCGAGATTGGCGCCATTGCGCGCGCCGAGGTTGACCATCTCGCCGGAGCCGCCCGGCATGCTGGAGAAGAACGCGGTGGCGCGGTCTTCCCCGGTACGCCGTAGCAGCCACACGCCGACCACGCTGGAAAAGCTGGTGATCAGCGCGCCGAAGAAGATCAGGCCGAAATGGCTGGCGACCTGCTCGGCCACATGGGGGGTGAAGTGCAGGCCGATGCCGATGCCGACGATCCACTGTCCGCATTTGCGTCCGCCGGGAATCTCGGCGAGCTGCCAGGGAGTGAGGCAGCGCACCAGGATGATCGCCAGCAGCGAGCCGACCATGAACGGCAACGGCCAGCCGATGGCGCTGGCCGCGAACCCGCCGGCCAGGCCGACCAGCGGGGTTGCCCACCATTGCCTGAAATCAGACATTGGCCAGGGCGCGACGCTGCAGCACCCGGCGGCGCCAGATGCGGATCAGCGGCAGGCTCAGCATCAGGACGGTCAGGACCCAGACGCCGAGGCTGATCGGGCTCGACCAGAGAATGCCCAGTTCGCCGTTGGAGATCGACAGCGCGCGACGCAGGTTCTGTTCCATCAGGCCGCCGAGGATGAAGCCGAGCAGGATCGGCGACAGCGGGAAGTCCAGCTTGCGCAGGATGTAGCCCATGATGCCGATGCCGACCATCAGGAACAGGTCGAAGGTGGTGGCGTGCACGGCGTAGACACCGATCGCGGTGATGATTGCGATCACCGGCACCAGTGCCCAGTTCGGCACGGAAAGGATGCGGGTGAAGATGCGGATCATCGGGATGTTCAGGATCACCAGCATGATGTTGGCGATGAACAGCGAGGCGATCAGGCCCCAGACGATGTCCGGTTGCTGTTCGAACAGCAGCGGGCCGGGGGTGATGTTGTACAGGGTCAGGGCGCCGATCATCACCGCGGTGGTGCCCGAGCCGGGTACGCCGAGGGTCAGCATCGGTACCAGGGCGCCGCAGCAGGACGCGCCGATCGCGGTTTCCGGCGCGGCCAGGCCACGGGCGTCGCCCTTGCCGAACTTGCCGCCGGCACCGGCGATGCGCTTCTCGGTCATGTAGGCCACGGCACTGGCCAGGGTCGCGCCGGCGCCGGGCAGCACGCCCATGATGAAGCCGAGCAGACCGCAACGGATGTTGACCACGAACACCGAGGCCGCTTCCTTCAGGTTGAACAGCATGCGTCCGGTGGCTTTCACCGCCTCGTGGCCGTGGTGGGTCTTTTCCAGCAGCAAGAGGATTTCGCTGATGGAGAACAGGCCCAGCACCAGCACGACGAACTGGATGCCGTCGGCCAGGTGCACGCTGTCACCGGTGAAGCGGTACACGCCGCTGTTGGCATCGATGCCGACGCTGGACAGGAACAGGCCGATCAGCGCGGCGATGAAGGTCTTCAGCGGCTTGTCGCCGGCCATGCCGCCAAGGGCGACGATGGCGAACACCATCAGCACGAAATACTCCGCCGGACCGAAGGCGATCGCCCACTTTGCCAATAGCGGGGCGAACAGGACCATGCCGCAGGTGGCGATGAAGGCGCCGATGAACGAGCTCCAGGCCGACAGCGACAGGGCTACGCCGGCCAGGCCCTGGCGAGCCATCGGGTAGCCGTCGAGGGTGGTCATCACCGTGGAGGCTTCGCCGGGGATGTTGAGCAGGATCGAGCTGATCCGCCCGCCGTATTCGCAGCCCAGGTACACCGCGGCCAGCAGGATCAGCGCCGACTCCGGCGGCAGGCCGAGGGCGAAGGCGATGGGGATCAGCAGGGCCACGCCGTTGATCGGGCCCAGGCCCGGCAGCAGGCCGACCACGGTGCCGATCAGGGTGCCACTGAGGGCGGTGACCAGGTTGTACGGGCTGAGGGCCACGCCGAAGCCCTGGCCGAGATAACTCAAGGTATCCATATCAATTCTCCAGGACGTCGAGCAGGCCGAGGGGCAGTGGTACGTCCATTACCCGGTCGAACAGTACGTAGAGGGCGATGCTCATGCCGGCCACGATCAACCCGCCGGACAGCCAGCGGCCGCCGTACAGGCGGGCCATGGGCACGCCGATGAGAATGCTGCTGAGAATGAAGCCGAGGCTTTCGAAGGTGGCAGCGAAGACCACCAGCAGGGCGACGCAGATGCCGATCTTGTTCAGGGTCTCGCGGTCCAGCTCGGGCTCGTCGTCGCCGCGCACGATGGGCGTGGGGCGGAAGGCCAGGTAGAGCAGGGCCAGGCCCATCAGGCCGAGCATCAGCAGCGGATAGGCGCGCGGGCCCACCGGTTCATAGGAAAACGCCGCCTGGTAGGGCAGGGCCATGACGGCCAGGGCGATGCACGCCGCCAGCAGGACCAGGGCGAAGATGCGTTGCAGGATCATCAGGAAGTCCTCTTGGGGAGGGTGATTTCAGTGAGGGCCTCATCGCTGGCAAGCCAGCTCCCACAAAGTTCGGTGCATGCCGACCCTGTGGGAGCTGGCTTGCCAGCGATCGGGGTTACTGGATCAGGCCGAATTCCCGGGCCAGCGACTTGTAGTCGGCGACCTGCTTCTTGACGTAGGTGTCCAGCTCCTCGCCGGTCATGGCGAACGGGAACAGCTCGCGCTGGTCACGCAGCTTGGCGAAGTCTTCCGAGGCCAGCAGCTTGTCGAACGACTCTTTCCACCAGGCGTATTCCTCGTCGGTGACCTTCGGCCCGACATAGAAGCCGCGCACCACCGGCCAGACGATGTCGTAGCCCTGTTCCTTGGCGGTGGGGATGTCCTTCATTTCCGGCTCGTCGAGGCGCTTGTCGGAAAACACCGCGAGCAGGCGCATGTCGCCGCTCTGGATGTGCGGCATGGAGTCGGAGATGTCGGTACTGCCAACCTGGATATGCCCGCCAAGCAGGGCCGTGGCGATTTCGCCGCCACCTTCCAGGGCGACGTAGCGCAGGTCGCGCGGGTTGATCCCGGCGGCCTTGGCGATCAGCGCGGTCTGCATCCAGTCCTGGCTGCCGACGGTGCCGCCGGAGCCGATCACCACCTTGCTCGGGTCCTTCTTCAAGGCCGCGACCAGGTCGTCGAGGGTCTTGTACGGCGAGTCCTTCTTCACTGCGATGGCACCGTAGCTGGTGCCGACCGCCGCCAGCCAGCGCACGGCGTTTTCATCGAAACGGCCGAACTTGCCCTGGGCCAGGTTCAGCAGCGAGCCGCTGGACCAGGCCACCAGGGTCCCGGCGTCGGCCGGGCGCTGGGCGACCACGGCGTTGTAGGCCACCGCGCCGACACCGCCGGGCATGTAGGTGACGCGCATGGGCTTGCTGAGGATCTTCTCGTTGACCAGGGCGCTTTGCACCAGCTTGCAGGTCAGGTCGAAGCCACCGCCCGGCGAGGCCGGGGCGATGCATTCAGGGCGTTTCGGTTCGGCGGCCAGCACCTGGCCGGCGAGCAGCAGGCAGCCGGTGGCGAGGGCGATGCGGCGCAGTGAAAAGGTCATCTTCAGTCTCCGTAGCTTTAGTTGTTATAGGCGGATTACCACAGGGCGACGCTGTAGCTCACCAGCACCCGCACCTCGTCCGCGTCGCGGGCGAAGTTCGAGCGGTAGGTGGCGTTGCGCAGGCGTACCGCGACGTTTTTCAGCGCGCCGCTCTGCACCACGTACTTGAGCTCGGTGTTGCGTTCCCATTCCTTGCCTTCGCTGCCGTTCGCCAGGCTGACGTTGTCCCCGTTGACGTAACGGGTCATGAAGCTCAGCCCTGGAATGCCGAGTTTGGCGAAGTCGTAGTCGTAACGCACTTGCCAGGAGCGCTCGTCGGCCCCGGCGAAGTCGTTGATCTGGACGAAGTTGACCAGGTACGGGTCGGAGCCATCCACGTAGGGGAAGGCGCTGTCGCCGGACATGCTCTGGTAGGCGGCGCTGAACTTGTGGCCGTTGAGGCTGTAGCTGAGCATGCCGTTGAGCGAGGTGTTGTCGATCTTGCCGCCGCGGGCCTGGCCCTGGTCGTCGCTGAGCGCCAGGCGCAGGTCGGCGCCGAAGGTGCCCGGGCCGAACGGCTGGGTCGCTACCAGGCCGGCGAAGTGCTGGCGATAGACGTCGTCGAGCTGGGCGAAGTGATAGCTGCCGGTGATGCGGTCGGTGAACTTGTAGTCGACGCCGGCCAGGTCGAAGTGGTTGCCGGCGACGGTGCCGAGGAAGCGCCCGTTCTTGTTGTTCAGCGCGATGTCTTCCTTGTTGGTGTCATCGCGGTCCTTGGCCTTCTCCAGGCGGCCGCCGGTGAAGGTCAGGTTCTTCAGCTCCTTGGAGGTCAGCAGCCCGCCCTCGAAGGTCTGCGGCAGGATGCGCCCGTCGTTGGGCTTGAGGGTCGGCAGCTCGGGGATCAGGGTGCCGATCTTCAGTTCGGTGGCGGAGATCTTCACCTTGCCGGTCAGGCCGAGCTTGGAATACTCGTCGGCGGCGCGGCCGTCGTCGTGGGTTGGCAGCAGGCCGGTGCCGGTGCGGTCCGGGCTGGAGTCGAGCTTGACCCCGAGCATGCCCAGGGCATCGACGCCAAAGCCGACGGTGCCTTCGGTGTAGCCTGATTGCAGGTTGAGCATGAAGCCCTGGGCCCACTCGTCGCGCTTGGATTGCTGGGCGCTGGTGCCGTCGCGGAAGTCGCGGTTGAAGTACATGTTGCGGGTTTCGAAGGTGGCGCTGCTGTCTTCGAAGAAGGCGGCCTGGCTCAACGGTGCGACGCTGCAAAGGGCGATGGCGCTGGCGAGGGAGTGACGGCTGGAGAAAGGACGACGGATAGGCGCGAACGCCCGAGGCTGTGCTGACAGCATCTGGATAAACCCCGTTTATTGTTCTTATCGGTGCGAACACTGTGGTTCGTGCTTCGGCTCTCGTACGGAGCCGTGGAGCGATGCTAGGGGCTCAACCTTTCGCTAACCTTTCAATCGACTTTCATTCTTGCGGCGGCTTCACAGGGGCGGCTTCCTCTGTAAACTCCGCGCCACTGAACGCGATGCGACCGGGAGAAACCGATGCGAGTGCTGCTCGTCGAAGACCATCTGCAACTGGCCGAAAGCGTGGCCCAGGCCTTGAAAAGCCAGGGCCTGACCGTCGATGTACTGCACGACGGGGTGGCCGCCGACCTGGCCCTGGCCAGCGAGGACTACGCGGCGGCGGTGCTCGATGTGGGCTTGCCGCGGATGGACGGTTTCGAGGTGCTGGCGCGCCTGCGGGCGCGGGGCAAGATCGTGCCGGTGCTGATGCTGACCGCGCGCAGCGACGTCAAGGACCGGGTCCATGGCCTCAACCTCGGCGCCGACGATTACCTGGCCAAGCCGTTCGAGCTGACCGAGCTGGAAGCCCGGGTCAAGGCCCTGCTGCGGCGCAGCGTGATGGGCGGCGAACGCCAGCAGCGCTGCGGTCCGCTGGTCTACGACCTGGATACCCGGCGTTTCACCCTCAATGACGAGCTGCTGACCCTGACCTCCCGCGAGCAGGCGGTGCTGGAGGCGCTGATCGCCCGTCCCGGGCGGGTGATGAGCAAGGAGCAACTGGCCTCGCAGGTGTTCGGCCTGGATGAGGAAGCCAGTCCCGACGCTATCGAGATCTATATTCACCGCCTGCGCAAGAAACTCGATGGCCAGGCGGTGGCCATCGTCACTTTCCGCGGCCTCGGCTACCTGCTGGAACACCGCGATGCGTAGCATCGGCAGCCTGCGCGGGCGCCTGCTGGGCAACCTGGCGCTGCTGCTGGTGGTGCTGATGATCGCCAGTGGCCTGAGCGCCTACTGGAACGGCCGCGAAGCCGCCGACACCGCCTACGACCGGACTTTGCTGGCCTCGGCGCGGACCATCGCCGCCGGCCTGTCTCAGCGTGACGGTACCCTCAGCGCCGACGTGCCCTATGTGGCCCTGGACACTTTCGCCTACGACAGCGCCGGGCGCATCTACTACCAGGTCAACGACATTCACCAGAAGCTGATTTCCGGTTACGAAAACATCCCCGCGCCGCCGCCGGGCACGCCGCGTACCGACGATTACCCGGCCCTGGCGCGGTTCTACGACGCCCGCTACCTGGGCCAGGACGTGCGCGTGGTCAGCCTGCTCAAGGCGGTCAGCGAGCCGAACATGAACGGCATGGCCGAGATCCGTGTGGCGGAAACCGAGGAAGCGCGGGTGCGCATGGCCCGCAGCCTGATGGCCGATACCCTGCTGCGTCTGGGCATGCTGGCCCTCGGCGCGCTGCTATTGGTGTGGTTTGCGGTGAGCGCGGCCTTGCGCCCGCTGGAGCGTCTGCGCGGTGCGGTGGAAGAGCGCCAGCCGGACGACCTGCGGCCGCTGCCGTCGGTGGAGGTGCAGCATGAGCTGGGGCCGCTGGTGCGGGCGCTGAACCACTTCACCGAACGCTTGCGCGAGCAGTTCGAGCGCCAGGCGCAATTCATCGCCGATGCCGCCCATGAACTGCGCACGCCGCTGGCGGCGCTGAAGGCGCGGGTCGAGCTGGGCTTGCGGGCGAAGGAGCCGCAGGTCTGGCATGAAACCCTGGAGGCCACGGCGCAGAGCACTGACAAGCTGACCCACCTGGCCAATCAGTTGCTGTCCATGGCGCGGGTGGAAAACGGCGCCCGGGCGATCGCCGAGGGCGGCGCCGAACTGCTCGATCTCAGCCAGCTCGCCCGTGAGCTGGGTATGGCCATGGCGCCCCTGGCGTATGCCCGCGGCATTGCCCTGGCCTTGGAGGCCGAAGCGCCGGTGTGGGTGCGGGGCGAGCCGACCTTGCTCAACGAACTGCTCAGCAACCTGGTGGACAACGCGCTGGCCCATACGCCCAAGGGCGGCAATGTGATCCTGCGGGTCAGTGCGCCGGGCGAGCTGGAAGTGGAGGATGACGGGCCGGGGATTCCGCCGGAGGAGCGGGAGAAGGTGTTCGAGCGGTTTTATCGGCGCAGTCACCAGGGCACCGGGCTGGGGCTGGCCATTGTCGGCGAGATCTGCCGGGCGCACCTGGCGGCGATCAGTCTGCATGACGGGGAGAAGGGGGGGTTGAAGGTGAGGGTGAGTTTCAATCCGGTCCAATAGTGTTCGACTTTAGGGCCTCATCGCCGGCAATGCCGGCTCCCACAGGTTCAGAGGCGCACACAATAACCT